>CALFRX010000183.1 GCA_937919295.1 uncultured Peptococcaceae bacterium
GGCGGGGTTTTTCAGCGATGAAATTCCCCATATAGCTGATCTCCGCGCCGGCTGCCACCGGATCAAGGCGCACCACAGCACTTTTTAAAGCAAGCACTTCACGTAACTCCTTGGATTCCGGGGAAGCCGTGCCGAACCCGTGCAGTAAAATACCGGGGCGTACCATATCAAAGTAGCTTTCCGGGTAATCGAGAATCCCGTTGCTGTTGGCAAGGTGGCGGAGGGCAAAAGTAACCCCGGCCGCCGCCAGATCTTCCGTAAACTCCCGAAAACCCACGATTTGCCCTTCAGTGAAGGTCCTGCTCTTATCGGTTTGCGAAAGATGGGAAAAGATCCCCTCCATATCGATGTTGGGCATTTCGGAGATGACTTTGATCTCCCCTTTGCTCGCTTCCGTCAGGGGAAAGCCGAGGCGGTGCATACCCGTGTCAAGTTTCACGTGGAGCTTCGCCTTTTTCTGCATTTTACCGGCAAGGTAATCAATGAGACAGGCAGTGCCGAAGTGAAATACCGCGACGGTGAGGTCGTAGTAAATCGCCTTGGGCATGTCCTTTTCAGGAATGGCGCCCAAAACGAGAATCGGCAGTTCGATGCCGCCTTTCCGCAGTTCAATACCTTCTTCGACATTGGCGACAGCCAAATAATCAGCGCCCTCCTCCTGCAATACCCGCACCATGGGGAGGACACCCATGCCGTAACCGTTGGCTTTCACGGCAGGACAGATTTTTATTTCTTTGCCGACGAGACGGCGGACGACGCGCATATTATGGCGCAGCGCCTCGGTATCGTATTCGGCTCTGTTATACGACATTATGCGTGAGCTCCCTTTAATTTCTCTTCGTAATCGGCCAAAACCACAGGGAGATAATCGATGATATCCCCGGCGTTTAAGCCCATTTCTCCTTTGTCAAGGGCAGCCACGTCCCCGACAAGGCCATGAAAATATACACCCAGGGCGGCGGCGGTCAGGGCATCGAGTCCCTGGCCCAACAAGGCGCCGATGATGCCGGAAAGCACATCACCCATACCACCGGTGGCCATACCGGCGTTACCGGTGCAATTTACAAGGAGTTTCCCCTCAGGGGAGGCAATCAAGGTGCGGCTGCCTTTTAAGACCACCACAGCACCGTATTTCTCCGCGGCCAGCCTTGCGGCATCCATGCGATTTTCCTGTACCTCACGAATACTCCAGCCAAGCATACGGGACATTTCTCCGGGATGAGGCGTCAGCACAAGGGTATGATTCGTCTTCTTCCTGACGTTGAGTTCGCCCAGGGCGAGGAGAGCGTCGGCGTCAAGCACCAGGGGGCAGTTAATGTTTTCCAGGATTTTTTTCACCAATGCCATGCTATCGTCGGTACGGGAAAGTCCCATACCCATTACGAGAACCTTATTGCCGGTCTGCTGCAAAATCAGCTCGGCGGCGGCAAGCCCAAGAGATCCGTCTTCATTTTCCGGTAGGCCAAAGGTCATGGCCTCCAAATTGTGGGTTTTGACCGCTTCATGAAGGCTTTTGGGCATCATGTATGTCACAAGCCCGGCTCCTGCCTTCAAAGCACCCTTCCCTGCCAAAATCAAAGAACCTGTCATATTGGCGGAACCGCCAACCACTAATATGTGGCCAAAGATGCCTTTATGGGAATCCGCTTTACGGGGTTTCATTTTATTTAGGGCCCAATCTTCATTGATGAGCACGTCGTCGTTTTCTTTTTCCGCCATCAGCGACGGCGGGAAGGAAATGTCCACCACCTGCAACACTCCGTTTTTTTCACTGCCGGGGGCTAAAATATTCCCGATCTTCGGCAAGGCAAAAGCCACGGTATGGTCGGCTGCCACAACGGTTTTTGCTGTTCTCCCATTGTCCGCGTTTACGCCGGAAGGGATATCGAGGGCGAGCACTTGGCGGCGAACATCATTGATTATGTTGACAACATCCTTTGCCAGTCCTTCCATTTCTCCTTGAAAACCGGAGCCGAAAATCGCGTCGACAATAAGGGAAGAAGCCATCAATTTCAGGCGAAACAGAGTCAGATCCCGGACTTGGTAAAGAAACGTCGTCTTGATGGGCAGGGCGGAAACGATCTGCCAATTGGCTTTGGCCGCCGGAGAAAACTCTTCCGCCGCGGCGAGGCAGAAAACTTCCACGGCAAAACCGCGGTTAAACAAATGCCTTGCCAGCACCAGCCCATCGCCGCCGTTATTGCCTTTGCCGCAAATCACCGCGACTTTGGCGTGCTTTCCCGCTTCCGACAGCAGTTCGGCTGCAAAATCGGCGCTGCGCAGTCCGGCGTTTTCCATCAAAACCAGCGTATCGAGTCCGTATACCGCCATGGCTTCCCGATCCATTTCCCTGGAAGCCGCTCCGTCGATTATACGCATATCAACCCTTCCTTTCAGCAACACATTGCCCGCAAGCAAACGCCACGGCATATTCTTTGCAATGTGATATAGACAAATCAATATCGGTGATGCCCAGCGCTTTTTGAATCGCCTTGGCTTTTCCTGTCAGCTCGTAATAAGGACGGCCTTTTTCGTCGTTTAGAACAGTGATTTCATAAAAGGGAACCTTTTCCCCGAAGACTTTGATCAGGGCTTCCTTGGCGCAAAAACGTGCGGCCATATTTTCCGCCCGCCATGGCCCAGGGAAGAATTGCAGCTCCTTTGGGGAATAAACGCGCTTTAAAAAAGCATCACTGCCAAGGTTTCTCGCCACTCTTTCAATTTCAATGATATCCGTACCGATTCTGATCATAAATCACAAAAATCCCCTCAATGGGCTTTACTTCTTTCATATTTTACAATATAATTGGAATAATAGCAAACGGAGTTGAAAAATAAATGAAAAAACTGTTTCTCTTGCCGATCCTTTTACTGATGCTGCTGCTCACATCGTGTCAGCTCGCCGGCGACAGTACTTATACCGGTGACCTCAAACTGAACATTCAGCACATCAAGGAAAGCGACAGCGACAAAAATATCGATATTTCCTATCCCGTATTCGGCGGTATCGAAAACAAGGAAGCCATCACCATTATCAATACCTCTATCTCCAACTACGTCACTGCGGAATACGACGAATTTCAAAACGCCCTAACGGCAAAGAATCAAAGCGTGATCACCGACGCGGCGGCCAACGGCGCCGGCGATTCCAGTGACTCCAATGATTCTGATAATTCTGATGACTCTGACGACTCTGACGACTCCGATGCCTCTGATGATTCCGAGGATTCCGATGATTCCGGTGATGACGCCGCGGTTACCGGCAGCGATACCGCGAAAACGGACAGCACCGGTGAGCCCATCCGGCTCACCATGAGTTTTAAGATCACTTATAATAAAAACGATTATCTCTGTGTTGTTCAGACCTACAAAAAAGAGTTGGGAGAGAACAAGACTTTTACGGGACAAAGAAGTTTCTTATTCAGCTTAAAAAATGCCGCTTACCTATCCTTGGGCGAAGTGTTCGATTTTGACAGCGGTTTTTCCGCCTACATCAACAAAGCCATCGAGGCGGAATTGGACAAAGGCGCTTACAATACTTATGACAGCGACAACGGCTTTACGGGAATTTCCAAGGACTGCAATTTTTATATCGATCATGACTATCTATATATCTATTATAATGCTTTGGAAATCAGTCCCGATATGGATATCGTCCCTACCTTTGTCTTTAAAATCAAAGATTTAAAGGAATACTTCAACGATGATTTTACCAACATTTTCTGATTAGACCTCCGCCAACAGCAGAGGCCGAAAATCAAGGTAATCGGCGCTGGTCAGATAATAGAACGTACCGTTCTTTGAGCCCTGAAAGGCATTAACCTGACTCTTATCGTGAAGATGGCCGTAGACGGTTTTGAACACACGGTAGCGGCTAAATAAGTCCGTCACTTCGTTGTCCGCCCCTTTTTCATCCACTGGCATAAAATGATTCATATTGATCACCGGGCGGCCCTGAGCCGCCTGAAGAGAGAGCTCTTGTCTGATGAGCTCTCTTTTATATATCTTTTCATCATTGGCGCCAAAATTAGCCGCTGTGGGCAGAGTCCAAAGGCGCGTACCGCAAACGGCAAAATCGGAAAAAAGCACCGCATCGTTTTGAATGACCGCGGTCTGCTCCGGCAGATAAGCTCTGATCTTTCTCAGGCTGTGCCACCAATAATCGTGGTTGCCGCGGATCATGATCTTCCTGCCCTTGAGAGAACTGAGAAAATCAAGATCAAAGACAGCCGCAGTTAGCGACATTGCCCAGGAAATATCCCCGGCGATCAGCACAAGATCAGCCTCGCTCACCGTGTCCTGCCAGCGCTCGTATATTTTTTTTATATGGAAGTCCCAGCGATTGCCGAAGACATCCATGGGTTTTTCACCGTAAAAGGTCGTGGGATCTTCCCGCTCAAAAGGCTTGACTAAAGAAAGATGAAGATCCGCAAGGGCAAATATTTTCACAATAAATCTCCTGTGATCAGCCAGTAAACGACGATGATATTAAAAACAAGGAAACACGGCATCAATATCTTAAAAGACAGATGCCTCGTTTTATGGCGCAGGACGTACATACCGATGAGTCCTCCCATGGCGCCGCCCAGAAAGGCGAGAAGAAAAAGGGTGTGCTCCGGTATGCGCCATTCATTGCGTTTGGCGCGGCGTTTATCCGCGAACATCGCGTAAAAGGCGAATAAATTCATGAAAACGAGGTAAATCAGCAGTGGTTTACTCATTTTTACCTCCATAAGTATATTTTCCCGGTTTTGTTTTATAATAACAAAAAAGGAGGTCATATTATGAATGTTATCAACAAAATATTTCTCACTATTTTAATTATTGGCGGCATCAACTGGGGTTTGATCGGACTTTTTCAATACGACCTTGTTGCCACGTTCTTTGGCGGCACGGCCTCAATGATCAGCAGAATCATCTATACCCTGGTGGGCATTTCCGGACTCTACTGCATTACAATGCTCTTTTACCGCACCAGTGACCACGAACTTGTAGGAGAACACTGAAAACGAAGACGTGAAAAAAGCCAAGGCTCTACGGAATCAGAGTCTTGGCTTCTTTTTTTATCATTAACCGAGAATCATTCCGTAATCGCCGTTTTTCACCAAAGCGGCATTGGCTTCATCGGTATCAAGATGAAAGTCCAATTTCATTTTATCGCCTACCCTGGCAATCACGTCGCAAAAAACAACATCTTTTTGGCCACGGACGAGAACGGTCAGCACTTGTTTGTCTTTGACGCCCATTTTTTCGGCTTCATCGGTATGAAAATGAATATGAAGATGCGCGACGATGCAGCCTTTGTCCAACTCCACTTCGCCTTTGGGATTATAGAAGCATTATCCAATGCAATGTTTCGTGT
>CALFRX010000184.1 GCA_937919295.1 uncultured Peptococcaceae bacterium
CAGACCGATACCGGTAAGGCCGGCGTTTTTCACTTGGCAGGCAGATTCCTCGTCCACTTTCCTTTTGATCCACTCAAAGGCTCTTCCCGAAGTCAATTTACCGAGCACGGTTTCTCTGTCAAGCCCGAGGATTTCACTGAGCGTCGCCGCGATGGCCGGGGCTTCATCGCTGTCGATCTCCGTGGGGGAAGCATAAACGGAATCCACGGAGACGCTAACGGCGAGAATATTGCCGTTTCTATCATAAATCGTGCCGCGTCCCGCTTCCACCGGGACTTCTCTCATTTGCTGATCTTTCCCTTTCTCCGCCAAATCTTCGGCGGCGAAAACCTGTAGATAAAAGAGGCGGAAAAAAACAGCGAAAAATAGAAGGCTGAATAATAAGAAAATCAGCGTTGTCCGTTTCCTCAGGCACAAGGAAACTCTACTGCTTTTGTTTTGTTCCACGATGTTCCACCTGCCTTACGCTGTCCTTTGAACAAAACGGTTTCCTCTTGTCTGCACATACTATTTAATTATACAACAAAATGCCGCCGGAATACATAAAAACTTTTATAAATTCCCGCCGCATTTTGAAATCTTGTTTTCTACCGCAGCTTTTCCCTTTTACGATCCGGGGAAAAGGCGTTTGAACACAGAGAAGATGCCGTAACCTTCGGCGCTTTTTGTTTTTTCTTTTGTTTTTTCTGCTGAATCCGGGGCAGCTTTTGCCGTCGTATAGTAAACGATGTCTGCCTCCCCTGCCTGAACCATACCGAGTTCCCTGCGGGCGACCTCTTCGATGCGCCGCGTTGAGGATAGTTTCGCGATTTCCGTTTTCAACGCTGCGTTTTCTCTTTCCACTGCTGCCGTGTCATTTTTTAAATCCGTCAGATCTTTTCCTTTTGCCTGCATCAAAGCATCACAATAGATATAACCCACCGCCAGGATCAGCGTCAGCAACATAAAAAACAAAGGCCGCGCAACCATGGCAAAAGACGATCTTTTTTTCGTATGCATCACCTGCCGTCAAATTCTCATGGCGACCCGTAGTTTTGCGCTGCGGGCCCTGGGGTTCTCTGTCAATTCCGCTTCTCCTGCCGTAA
Source organism: uncultured Peptococcaceae bacterium (assembly GCA_937919295.1). Taxonomy (GTDB): domain Bacteria; phylum Bacillota; class Dehalobacteriia; order UBA7702; family UBA7702; genus UBA7702. The sequence continues at coordinate 1,086 of CALFRX010000184.1, forward strand.
TCGGTTTTCTCACGGTAATTTTCATCAGCTGTTCTTTGTTGCAGGTACAAACCACCTGGGACGGCGGGCAGATACAATCCGCCGCCAAATACTTCATGGTTTCTTTCACAATGCGGTCTTCCAGGGAATGAAAACTGATCACCGCTAAGATTCCGCCGGGGTTTAGGTGGCGGGCGGCGACTTCCATGGTGGGCGCGATGATCTGCAATTCGTTGTTGACGGCGATTCTCAGGGCCTGAAAGGTCTTTTTCGCCGGATGGTGTCCTGCTTCCCGGGCTTTTTTGGGAATGGCGGCTTTGATGATCTCCACCAGTTCGCCGGTGGTCTCAATGGGTTGCTTTTCTCTGCGTTCTTTGATAAAGGCGGCAATCCGCTTGGCCCAGCGTTCTTCCCCATAGCGGTAAATCAGCTGCGATAACTCCTCTTCGGGCAGATTGTTCACGAGATCTTTTGCCGTCAGTGTTTTGCCTTCCCGGTTCATGCGCATATCAAGTGTCGCGTCCTGCTGATAGGAAAATCCCCGTTCTGCTTGGTCAAGCTGGGGAGAAGAGATGCCGAGATCCATCAGTACGCCATCGACTTTGGAGATATTTAGCTTCGACAGGATATCCTTTAGATTGCAAAAGTTATCCCAAACAAAAATAGCCCGGCCACCGTAAGGCGCGAGCCGTTTTGCCGAAGCCTTAATGGCTTCCATGTCCTGATCGATGCCGATGACCCTTGTTTCAGCCCCGCTCAAGAGAATTGCTTCGCTGTGGCCGCCTCCGCCCATGGTACAATCGACATAAATTCCGTCTTTTTTGGTGACAAGTTCCCCTATGGTCTCACGAAGCAATACCGGTTGATGCGAAAACTGACTCATAGTATCTCCTTGACTTTTCAGAAATCATCTTTTCTCAAATATCAAATATTTCCATTCCTTCGCTGACGTCCATTGATTCCGCGTTATCATCACAGTAAGCGTTCCATTTTTCAGCGGCCCAGATTTCCACTCGGTTGGCCACGCCGATGACGGTAACATCCATTTTATCGGTAAGTCCGGCGTATTCTCTCAAGGTCGGCGGCACGAGGACGCGACCCATGGCATCGGTTTCCCCTTCGTCGGCGGAAGAAAAGAAATTACGCACAAAAGCCCTATACTGGGCTTTGGAAAAAACTTCGCTATTTTCAATGCGCTCCTCCACCCGTTCCCATTCTTCCATGGGATAGGCGTAGAGACATTGGTCAGGTCCTTTGGAAAACATGAAATGTTCTCCCAATCCTTCTCGGAATTTGGCAGGGATACTCATGCGCCCTTTTTTATCAATGGTATGATGATATTCGCCTCTGAATCGGGAAGCCACGGTATCCCTCCTTTCGAAAAAAATCCTGCCCTCTCTTCATCGATGGGCAGGCAAGGGCGGAACCTCGGGCAGCTCCTCCCTTGCAGTTCTTTCCGCCGTCGTACTTTGCTGACTGTTCTTCTTCGCTCAACGGCTTTGCAGTTTTTCACTTTCTCTTTTAGGAGCAATTTGGAGCAATTGGCAGTTCCAAAAATTATGTCGTTTCTTTGTTTTTCCCGCTTTTACGTTTTTCTGACGGGAATGGGGTTTTCCCCGGTCTGTTGTTGGGTGCAGTTTTTTCTTTTTTTCTTAGGTTTTGCTTTTAAAGCTTTTATCTCTCGTAGAAAATGTGTTACAATAAAAAAGTTCCAAGTGTCTCTAAATTTTATCCACTTCTTACCACTCTTTGCAACTTTTAACCACTTTTCTATATAGTAAACCATAAAAATAAATTTGTAAAGAGCTTTTTTGAAAAAACTTAAATTTTTTTCATAAATGAGCAATATCGCCCCCATTGATGGATCATTTCATCGGCGCAAAGACCGCAAACCCCTTTGCGCATTAATTTTGGCACTGCTATCGATGATACCATCCCCTTCTTTTTCCCCGACAAAGGAAAAGACGGCAAAACCTTTGCTGTCTGCCACTGCTTGGTTGAATTCCCGGTAGCATTAAAATAAAATCATTTGTTTCGCACGCTCCGTGCGAAACTGGCTCAAGCCGTAAATAAAAAAAGGTCGGCTTCTGATTTTGAAGTGACCCCAAAAAGTTAGACAGGAAAAAGTTAAGAAGCGCAAAGGGCTTGTTGTCTGTGCAAAGCAGGTGGCAAGCCCTTTAGCTTTGCCTTAATACGGCGGTTGTTGTAATAATCAAGATAGTTCACAAGCTCAGCCTTAAAGTGTTCCATGGACTCAAATTCCTGTAAATACAGCAGCTCACTTTTGAGATGCCCAAAGAAGCTTTCAATCACTGCATTGTCCAAACAGTTGCCCTTTCTGCTCATACTTTGGCGAATTCCTTTCTTTTCCAGCATGCGCTGGTATTGTTTATGTTGATACTGCCAGCCTTGGTCAGAGTGAAGAATGAGTCCTGTATCATCGGGTATTTTCTGGAAGGCCTTATCCAGCATGGTTGTCACCATAGATAATATCGGTCTGACTGAAATAGTATAACTGACAATATCCCGGCTGCACAGATCAAGGATTGGTGACAGGTAAAGCTTCTGTCCAAACAGATGAAACTCGGTTACATCCGTTACCCATTTTTGATTCGGCTTTTCCGCCTCAAAGTTTCTCTTTAGCAGATTTGGCGCAACCTTTCCCGCTTTACCCTTGTACGATCTGTACTTCTTCCTCCGCACCCGGCAAACAAGGGCAAGCTCTCTCATCAATCGCCGGACGGTCTTATGGTTAAGTCCAAGGCCACGGTTGCGCAGTTCCATGGTAATGCGCCGGTATCCCCATCTGCCCCTGTTTTCATGAAAGATGGCAGTGATTTCTACTTTCTCTTTGCTGTATTTGTCCGGCTGCGCCTGTCCTTTGGCATGGTAGTAGTAGGTGGAGCGAGGTATTTGAGCGATGGACAGTAGGATTTCTAAAGAATGTGTTTGCCTCAGCTTCTGAATCACCTGCGTTTTTTGGGCCGGCGTCGCTCGTCTCTCAAAACTAAGGCTTGCAAGTTTTTTAGGTAGTCATTCTCCGCACGAAGCCGCTGGTTTTCTGTGATCAAGTCTTCTTCCACTTGTTTATCCAGCTTTGGAGGACGCCCCTTGCTGCTACGGCCTCGGTTCTCCACCAGAAATCCTTCTGGCCCCTCCGTTAAATAGATTCTCTCCCAGTGCTGTATTCGATCATGGCTATTGATCTCAAATCTACGTGCTGTTTCTTTGTAATTAAGCCCTTCTTCACGCATCGTCTCTATGACATGTTTCTTAAATTCCGCGGTGTATCTTTTATTCGGAACTCCCTTTGGCATAAAATCACCCCAATCGTTATTTAGTATACCATACTGTCTAACAATTGGGGTGCAGTTCATTTTGTCAGAAACCGACTCTATTTTGCGGGGCATTTTCATGTAGAAGCCCTTTTCACCAAGATCACTATCGTTTATTTTGCTGTTGTATCCGAGGTGCTGGCCGTAGCCTGGCTCACCAAACCTGCCACATAGGCGATGAGATCGGCAGCAGAAACGTCTTCCGTAGCCGCGTCCCCACTGTCTTCGCCTTCTGCGCTGTCTTTGTCTGTCGCGGCTTCCTCACCACTGTCGGCGCCCTCTTTCGCCGCTTGATCGTTGAGCAAGCTTGTCACTGTTTCCATGTCGGCGACAAACTGATCATTGGCGCCCAAGGCGCTCATGGCGCTATAGTAGGAATCGAGATAGCTTTCGCTGAGATCAATGGTATCAAGGCTTTCGTTGAAAGCGGCGCTCAGACCGTCGGCATCGGCAAGTCCCTGGTAAGCGGAAAATTCATAGCCGTAGGCCGTTTCGTAATCCGGTTTCTCCGCCTTAGCGCAGGCGGCAACCATCGCCTGACTGTATTTTAAAGCCTTTTCATAGCTTTTACTGTTGTCTTCCAAAAACAAATCTTGGTATACTGCCAAAGAGAGGTAGGCGGAAGCCGCCGTACCCTGGGCTTCCATATCGCCCTTAGCGGCTTTGGCGGTGGCGGCGGCGCTTTTTGCAGCGGCTTCCGACTCAGCGAGGTAATCCGAAGACGTACCCGCGGAAACGCCGAAATCGGAGCCAACATAGGCAAAGGTAGCGACAAGACTGATCATGATCAACCCCATGAGGATGCCGACCAGAATGCGTCTTTTATCTTTTACGTGACGCAAATTTTCAATAAACATGAAAAACCTCCAAAACAAATGAAATAAAACAGATTGAACCGATTGATATGATCAATCATAAAAGAAAGATTCCCTTCTGTCAATATGGCAGAAGGGAAAAAGCGTTTTTTTATTTTTCTCCAAAATGATGGCCGGGGGGCGGCACTTCGATGCCCATACGCTCTGTTATGGACTGGGCGCGACCGTAACCCAGGGGTTTGAATACTTCCTTTTTTTCGGTTCCGTTGCATTTGGGACATTCCGAGTCCCATTTTTCTTCATATTTACAATTTACGGTAAACTCTTCTTCACATTTCGTACATTTAAAACTATATTTCGGCATGACTGTTCCTCCTCAAATATTCTTCAACGCCCGGGTCAGTTTACGGATGGACGACGCTTCATACATTGATACATAAGGCATAAAAGCAAGGGTCTGCACGTAACGGTCCCAATCCTCGGCGGAAACAGGGTTCAGCCAAAGAATCTCCTTTACCTTACCGCCGATGTGTTTCAGCTTGTCCACGGCTTTCAGATACTGCACGGTTTTGGTATCACTCAAAATGATTAGCACCGTTTTTCTGTTTAACATTCTATCATAATCTGCCAAAAATTCCAAGAGTGAGTTATTCAGATTGGTACCGTCGCCGATCTCTTCGCTTTTGCTGAAGCTCTCAATATTGAAATGTTTCAAATTTATTTCCTTCAGGTGCTCGGCAAAGACGAAGCCTTTCATATTTGGCAGTACGGTGGAAAGGCCGTACATCAGCTCCAACAAAAAGCCGCTGTATTTCAACATGGATCCGGAAATATCGGTAACCAGAATGATATTCGGCTTTTGAATGCGCTTCTTTTTATATTTCAATTCCATCAAAGCGCCGCCGTAGCGCAGAGAATTGCGAATGGAGCGCCGCACATCCACGATTTGCGGCGCTCCATTTGCCGACCGGAGCTGCTCTTGTAGCGGCGTCCGATGCGGGTGGCGAGGTGACGGGCCAGTCGCCGGATCAAAACAACGGCTTCCTTCATTTCCTCCTCTTTGATATCGGCAATATTTTTCATCAGCAAGTCTTTATTCTCTTGCTTTCGTGCCATATCGTAAAGCACGGCATCCCACTCATCGACGCCCGTGGTTTCAATGGGCATGCGCTGTTCACCGCTGATCATATCGCGCTTTCGCTGCAAAGCGCCTTTCAATGACTGTTCCAGGATAGGCTTTAAGGATTCGGTGACATTGGTGCCGTCGTTGGTTTTTTGAATGAATTCCCGGATCTTCTGGCGTTCATCTTCGGCCATGGCGCTATAGGTTTCCAGATCCTTTTCCGAGATATCAAGGGGTTTATCTTTAAAAACAAAATCCTTCTTGATTTCTTCCATATCCTGCTTTTTATCCATATACTCCGTCATCTGTTGATCTCTTATGACCTGGGGGACAAAATAGGCATGAAATGTCTCATCGAAGATGGTGGCGTCGTGTTCGCTTTTAACCAAAACGGAATAAAGACCGCGATACATCTGATCACGGTCGGTCATCTCAAGGAGGGTCATCACCCTGAGGGCATCAATCATTTCCGAGATCCCTACGGTGAGCCCGGCGCTTCTCAAAATATGAATGAAATTTATGATGTGATTCTCAATAAAATTTTCCATCTCGCAGCGCTCAAATCGTGAATTCTTAAGAATGGTCTCCTGTCATCGCCCGCAACATATGCCCGGCGCCGCCATTTTTAGCGAACTCTTTAAAATCATCTTCGTCTTTCAGCAGCAGGTTCATCGTATCTTCGACCAGTTTTTCGGTAATCCGGTCAGTGTTAAAATGCAATAAACTGCTGGCCCAATCCAAAGTTTCGGCGATGGAGGGCTCTTTGCGCAGAGAAAGCTCGTTCCGTAGATACGCCGTACCGCGGGCCAGCTGACGGGTAAGTTCCGGGCCAAGTTCAGGGACTTTCGCGTTGATGATAGCGATTTCCTTTTCCAGGGAAGGATAGGTGATATGGAGAAAGACAGACCGCCGCTTCATGCCGTCGGAAAGTTCCCTTTCTCCGTTACTGGTCAAAATCACAATGGGGATGTGTTTGGCCTTCACGGTACCCAATTCTGGCACGGAAACCTGAAAATCGGAAAGGACTTCAAATAAAAACGCCTCGAACTCCGCGTCGGTTTTATCGATTTCGTCGATGAGCAACACGCACTTTTTTTCCGCGCGCAATGCTT
>CALFRX010000185.1 GCA_937919295.1 uncultured Peptococcaceae bacterium
GGTAGAGTTTCAGGGAGGGCCGCCTTTACAATATGGTGGGTTTTCAAACCCATCTCCTCCGAGGCGAGCAGGAACGTGTTTTCCGTATGATTCCCGGGCTGGAACAGGCAGAATTTTCGCGTTATGGGATGATCCACCGCAACACCTATATCCACTCGCCGAAGATCCTCTCCGCGACCATGGAGGCCAAGGAACGTCCGGGGCTTTTCTTTGCCGGGCAGCTCACCGGGGTGGAAGGTTATGTGGAATCCGCTGCCAACGGCCTTTTAGCCGGCATCAACGCGGCTCGGGCCGGGGAAAACCGGGAACGCGTGGTCTTCCCGGCGGAAACCGCCATCGGCGCGTTGGCCCACTACGTGGCCACCGGGGGATCCGGTAAATTCGAGCCGATGAACATTACCTTCGGTTTGATCGCGCCCCTGACGGAAAGAATCCGCAAAAAGAAAGAAAAGAACGCGAAGATCGCGGAGCGTTCGTTAACGCTGCTGAAAACCATCGATGTCGGATAAGGCTGGTGATAGAGATGTCGGATAAAGCCGGTGATAAAATGGATCATTGGTTCTCGGAATATTTGGCCTATCTTTTGGGTGAGAAAAATGCCTCGCCCCATACGGTCACGGCCTACCGCAAAGATACTGAGGACTATTTGGCCTTTTTGGCGAAACAGCAGGTTCCGGCGGAGCAAGCCGACCATCTTTTGATCCGCCGTTATATGATGGAGCTGCAAAAAAACGGCATCTCTAAAAATTCCATGGCGAGAAAGATGTCCTCCATAAGAAGTTATTACCGCTTTTTGGTGCGGGAAAACGTCATAGAGGACAACCCCTTGACTTTGGTCAGCTCGCCCAAGGAAACGAAAAAGCTGCCGCAGTTCGTTCACTATGAAGATTTGAAAGAGCTTTTTGAGCTGCCGGATAACAGTCCGGCAGGGTTAAGGGACCGGGCCATGATGGAATTGCTCTACGGCGGGGGCTTAAGGGTTTCGGAAATGTGTTCCCTAAAACTGAACCAGTTGATTTTTCCCATCCGTTCCGTGAAAGTCATGGGTAAGGGGAAAAAGGAGCGCCTTGTGCCATTGGGGGATTACGCTTTAAAAGCCATTAAAACTTATTTGGAAAAAGGTCGTCCCCAACTGATCAAAGTCGATAACATAGAGGAGATGGGCGTCTTTTTGAATCAGCGCAACGGACATCCCATCACTGACCGGGCCGTCCGGGACGTGCTCAATAAGTACGTGGCGCGCCTTTCCAAAACATTAAAGGTCACCCCTCATATGCTGCGTCATTCCTTTGCCACCCACATGCTGGAAAACGGTG
>CALFRX010000186.1 GCA_937919295.1 uncultured Peptococcaceae bacterium
CGCAAACAGTCGTGGGGCAAGGGGTTCGCCGCGCATCAGACTTTGTCGACGGCCTAAGACACCGAAAGGTGTCTATTTTTTTATATGTTCACATCGCGTTTTTCACGAATCCCTTTGTTTTTCCAGTTTCACGGTAAGCGTATGCAGGTTTTGAATAGTGATACGGTTTAAAAAGTGCTCTATTTTTTCCACCTGTTCCAATTCGTCTTCCGTATGGTTTAATACGCACAAAAAGCAGTGCAGCACTTTATGTCGATAAAGTAAATAAGTACCTTCTGTCTGGCCTTTTTCTGTCAAAGAAATGTATCCGTAATTTTCAAAATCAACGTAACCGGCTTCTTTCAATTGACGGATCATTTTTGACGCGGAAGATGGTTTTACATGCAGTTTATAGGCAAGCTCCCCGATACGGACAACTTTATTTTCTTGCAGCAGACGGCTGATCATCTCCAAATAATCTTCCATGGCCGGTGTCAACGAGGCTGCTTCTTTAACCTGATACCCCTTTAACGTATAAAAGTCCCCTGATTTATCCATTGTTTTCACCCCGAATATCCTTTCTTCAGCGCGGTAACCATTTTGCCGGATGCAGAATACGATATGCATTAGGGAAAAGTTTCCTTATCCTAAAATATTTCAGGGAGGCTAAATATATGAGTAAAGTACTGCTTTTATCCCACTTGAAGCCAGGAGAAAAAGCCACAGTCAAAGAATTATCGACCGAAGGGAATATGCGCCGTCGCTTACTGGACATCGGCCTGATCGAAAATACCGAGGTAGAATGCTTGGGACGCAGCCCCGGGGGCGATCCTTCCGCTTTTTTAATTCGCGGTGCCGTGATCGCCATCCGTTCCGAAGATTGCGCCGGTATTATGCTTGGAACTTGCTGAAAGGAGAAAACATATGGGGCTTACCAACTCTACAATGGGAATAAAAGCCGTTGACTCAGGTCTAAAAATCAAAAGACACACCGCCTGCGATCAAGTCATCGCCCTGGCTGGGAATCCGAACGTCGGCAAAAGCACCGTCTTCAACGGTCTGACCGGAATGAATCAACACACTGGGAACTGGCCCGGAAAGACCGTTACCAACGCACAAGGATATTGTTCGGGCAAGAATCATTCCTACGTTATGGTTGATATCCCCGGCGCATACTCCCTTATGGCACATTCCGCCGAAGAAGAGGTCGCCCGCAACTTTATTTGTTTTGGCGACCCCGACGCGGTGGTCGTTGTCTGCGACGCAACTTGTTTGGAACGCAACTTAAACCTGGTGCTTCAAATTCTTGAAATCGCAACGAAAGTTGTCGTCTGCGTCAATTTGATGGATGAAGCCAAGCGAAAGAAAATCAAAATTGATCTCGACGGTTTATCCGATCAACTCGGCGTGCCGGTCGTTGCTGTGGTCGCGCGAAAAAAGAAAAGTTTATCGCGGCTAATGGATACCCTCGATACCGTCATTGAAGGAAAAAATAAAAAGACGCCCTTAAAAATCCGCTATCCCCAGGCAATTGAAACCGCAATTGACATGATTGAGCCTCTTGTACGGGAAAAAAGCGGCAACCGCATCAACAGCCGTTGGCTCAGTCTCAAGTTATTGGACCCGGATCCGTCGTTAATTCAAGAGATCGATTCCTATCTCGGAGAAGCCTTTTTAAAAGATGCCGCATTAAGCAGCAGGGTTCAGCAGGCCATAGAAATGCTGCAGAATAGGGGAATCAGCACAAACAAAATCAAGGATATGATCGTCTCCAGTCTGGTCTTGACAGCGGAAGGGATTTCTCGGAAAACAGTGACCTATGCAAAGGAAACATATAACAACACGGATCGCCAAATCGACCGTATCCTGACGAGTAAATGGGCCGGTTACCCCATTATGTTGTTACTGTTGGCGCTGGTTTTTTGGCTGACCATCACCGGCGCGAATTACCCCTCGCAAATAATCTCCACCGTATTATTTTGGTTTCAGGATCGCTTAACGGATTTCTTTCATTTCCTTCACACCCCAAGTTGGCTTTACGGTATGCTGGTTTTGGGCGTTTACCGCGTTTTGGCCTGGGTTGTTTCTGTTATGTTGCCCCCAATGGCGATTTTCTTCCCGCTTTTTACCCTCCTGGAAGATGCCGGTTATCTGCCGCGCGTAGCATACAATTTAGATAGGCCGTTTAAGCGCTGCTCCGCCTGTGGCAAGCAGGCGCTGACCATGTGTATGGGCTTTGGCTGCAACGCCGCGGGGATCATTGGTTGCCGGATCATCGACTCTCCCCGGGAACGCTTATTGGCGATCCTCACCAATAATTTTGTGCCGTGTAACGGAAGGTTCCCTACATTAATCGCGATACTGATGATGTTTTTTGTCTTTACCTCGGGAAGCCTTTCCTCTTCATTATTATCCGCCGTTTTGTTAACCGCCGTCATTGTTCTCGGCATTATGGTTACCTTTGCCGTTACAAAGCTACTTTCCAAAACCGTTTTAAAGGGCGTACCCTCTTCCTTTACCTTGGAATTGCCGCCCTATCGAAAGCCGCAAATCGGGCCCGTGATCGTACGCTCCATTTTTGACCGTACTTTATTTGTGCTTACACGGGCAATGGTTGTCGCCGCGCCGGCAGGGTTGGTCATCTGGCTCATGGCCAATATAATGATCGGCGATACGAGTCTCCTTAGCCTCTGCGCCACGTTTTTAGACCCGTTTGCGAAACTCCTTGGCTTAGACGGAGTTATCCTGCTGGCTTTTATTTTAGGTCTGCCGGCCAACGAAATCGTCGTGCCCATTATCATTATGGCTTATATGGCTCAAGGAAGTATTTTGGAATTGGATAGCCTTACCGAAATGAAGCAGCTTTTCGTTGCCAATGGCTGGACTTGGGTAACCGCCATCAGCACGATGTTATTCTCCCTGATGCACTGGCCTTGTTCCACCACCTTACTGACGATCAAAAAAGAAACCGGCAGTTGGAAATGGACGGCATTGGCTTTTCTTATCCCCACGGTGATTGGTCTTACAACATGTTTCCTTTTTGCATCGGCATCAAGGTTATTTATATAATATTCCGCAACAAAAAGCCGCAGCTACACTAAACTGCGGCTTTTATGATATTGATCTTTATTCAAACAACCTGCTGACGGACAAATTATTGTTGACAGAACGAATCGCTTCACCGAGGAGGGAACCGACGGAGAGGATCTTAAACTTATCGTTTTCCGAAACGGCCGGACTGCGCTGGGGGATCGTATTGGTGACCACCACTTCCTTGATCTTGGAGTGGGTCAGCCGTTCCACGGCAGGGCCGCTGAAAAGCGCGTGAGTACAACAAACATGGATTTCCTTGGCGCCCCGATTCAAAATGGCGTCGGCGCCCAAACAGATGGTACCGGCGGAATCAATGATATCATCCACCATGATACAGGCTTTATCCTTGACATCACCGATGATGTTCATAATCTCCGCTTCTCCCGGTTTGGGACGGCGCTTATCAATGATGGCAATGCCGCAATGGAGCCGTCCGGCCAGATCTCTGGCACGGATCACGCCGCCGATATCGGGGGAAACAACAACAACATCATCGTTAAAGTTCTTTTTCTTATAGTAGTTGGCCAGAATGGGCATGGCCGAAAGGTGTTCCATGGGGATATCGAAAAACCCTTCGATGGCCTTGGCGTGGAGATCCATACAGATGATACGGTCCGCGCCGGCAGCGGTGATCAAGTTGGCCACTAACTTGGCGCTGATCGGATCCCGAGGCTTGCTTTTCCGTTCCTGGCGGGCATAACCGTAATAAGGCACCACCGCCGTGATCTGCCTGGCCGAAGAGCGACGCATGGCATCAATCATCACCAAAAGCTCCATGAGATTGTCATTGACCTTGGGACAGGTAGGCTGCAAAATATATACATCACAACCTCTGACGCTCTCATCGATGTATGTCGCGACTTCACCGTCGCGGAAACGCTGCACCATACAATCGCCAAGACTAATTTTCAGGTGGTCCGCCATTTCCCTGGCAAGCGTCGGGTTTGCGTTGCCCGCAAACAGTTTCAATGTCATCTCGTTCATTCATAGCCCTCCACTGTTTTCATATAGCATTAAAATCTAATATCAAACATCATTTACTCTTTATTCAGCTTCCGAAACCGTGCCGCCCAGCCTTCCACATTGGTCTGATGGTTCCGCGCCACGGCCAATGCGTCTGTGGGCACATCCTTCGTAATGGTACTTCCGGCGCCGATGTAGGCACCGTCCTCGATATGAACGGGGGAAACGAGGTTGACGTTACAGCCGACAAAAGCATGGTCCCCAATGGTGGTGCGGGTCTTATGGAAACCGTCGTAATTACAGGTAATCGTACCGCAAGCAATGTTGCAGCCGCTGCCGATGTCACTATCGCCAACGTAGGTCAGATGAGGCACCTTGGTGTTCTCACCGATACTGCTGTTTTTGACTTCCACAAAATCGCCGATTTTGACGTGATCCGCCAAAACGGTACCGGGACGAAGGTAGGAAAATGGACCGATGCAACAAGCATCGCCAATTTGGGTTTCTTTGGCAACGCTGCGCCAAAAGGTCACCCTGTCGCCTAAAACGGTATCGGTCAATTCGGCGGTGGGCCCCACATGGCAGCCTTCACCGATGACGGTCTTACCCCTGATGATGGAAAAAGGTTCTATGACGGTATCCGCACCGATTTCGGCCGCCACATCGATCCAGGTGGTATCGGGATCGATCAGGGTCACGCCGTCTCTCATCACCGCTTCGGCTTTGCGGCGGCGCAGAATTTTGGCGGCCTCCGCCAACTGCACCCGGTCGTTAACGCCTTTGACTTCTTCAAAATCGGCGATGGCATAGGCCCCGGTTTTGCCGCCGGTTTCACGACAAATCGCAACGGTATCCGTAAGATAGAGCTCTCCCTGGCGGTTATTATTTGCGAGCTGCCCCACAGCTTTTTTCAAAAAAGCGAGATCAAAACAGTAAACGCCGCTGTTGATCTCCTGCACCGCCTTTTCCGTAACTGTGGCGTCTTTTTCTTCCACAATACGGCAAACCTGATTATTTTTATCGCGGATGATACGGCCGTAGCCGAAAGGATCCGCCAAAGACGCGGTGAGCACGGTAACGAGATTGCCGCTATCCTCGTGGCAGGCCAGCAACGCAGTTAGGGTTTCCCCGCGCAAAAGCGGCGTATCGCCACAGAGAACCAAAACAGTACCGTTTTCTTTATCAGAAAAGGCACTATTAAGCGCGGTTTTGACGGCATGACCCGTCCCTTTCTGCTCCTCTTGTAAAACAAAGGCGGTTTCCCCGGCAAAGGCGGCCTCGACTTCTGCTTTACCGTGACCGACAACGGTAAAAATCCCGTCGCTTTCGATGGCGGCGGCGGCAGTCAACACATGATAGAGCATGGGATGAAAGGCAACCTCATGCAGGACTTTGGGCAGATCGGATTTCATGCGCGTACCCTTCCCCGCGGCCAAAACCAAAATATATTTCGACAAAAAAGATCACTCCATTACATATTCAAAAATGACTGACAATGGATGAAAACATATTTCTCCATTTCACAATGATATTATAGCTCTTTTCCTTAAAAAATGCAAATAGCCGCAGAAAAGTAGGGACGGATTTCTCCGCCCCTTGACTGCGGCATTTTTTGATCTAAAAAAAACGGAAGTGGGAAGTTTCCACCGCGCTTCCATCTTATTCAGCATGTTCTTCGACGACTTGTTCTTCCCCCGCGGCCAGCGCTTCCTCATATTTTTCCAGGACTCTTGCCTGTAAAATATCGCGGGCTTCCTGTGAAATCGGGTGCGCAATATCTCGAAATTCTCCGGTCGGCGTTTTCCTGCTTGGCATTGCTACAAAAAGTCCGTTCTGTCCGTCGACCACTTTGACATCATGAATCACAAACGCGTCGTCAAGGGTCACGGAAACAATCGCTTTCATCTTACCTTCAGCCAAGATCTTTCTGACTCTCACATCGGTAATATTCACGATTATTCCCCCTCTCATATGTTAGATTAGTGAATAATTCAACATTATACATAAAATTCCTTCTTATTTTCAACAAAAAATATAATTTTTTGTCATTTATTTGATTTATAGCTCATATTTCGCATACGGAGAATGTTCGTAATTACAGGAGAGTTCAAGCGCATATTCTACCGGGGTCAGGTTATTCAACGATGAATGTGGTCTGACCTGGTTATATTCCAAACACCAATTTTCAATGGTATCCTTCGCTTCGGGAATGTTTCTGAACCAATGCTGATTCAGACCTGCGGCCCGGAGTTTGCCGTTGAAACTTTCGATATACCCGTTTTGCGTCGGCCTGCCCGGATCCGTGAAAATGTGTTCCAGCTTGTAATCGTCAGCCCAGGCGTTCATCATATTACGTGTAAATACAGAACCGTTGTCTGTCAATATTTCTTTTGGTAAACCACGAAAAGGAGCAATCCCATTTAGGACAGCGGTGACTCTTTTACCCGTAAGCGAATGGTTCACCTCTAACGCCAAGCATTCTCTGGTAACTTCATCAATGACGGTTAATACCCGGATATTCGAACCGTTTCTTCTCCCACCACTGACAAAATCCATTGCCCAACGTATATTGGGTTCCATTTTTGTGCGTTCCGGCAGCCCACGCTTTTCCTACCTTTTCCTTTTGCTCCGTTTTGGAAGGCTCAACCCGGCTTCCTTGTAAAGCCTATCTGTTCTTTTATGGTTAACATTCCGATTGACGAAGTTTTTCGGGATCAGGTCACATTGTTTGGTATGTGGTCAGATTGGATGAAAATGAAAAAGGCAATCTACGTTAATCTTGTAGATTGCCTTTATAGCAGGAAGCCCCTCAAGCAACTTGGATCGCTGGGTTTCTTCCCTATCAATACCATATAGCCGCTTCATATCGGGATAGAAACATTTGCATACTCAAACCGTCCCAAAAACGCCGGAACACCCGGCAGAGATCTACCGATCAGAACACCCACGGCCATGCACAGGACGACCCAAAGGGTGAGGTATTTTTCAAAGAAACCGATTCCCGTGTTTTTGCTTTTCTCCACAGAATTTCCTCCTCATCTTACTTTTTGTAGAAGCTTCACAATTTCCTCGGTTTTGAGAACCTTTCCGTAGGAAACCACCTTTCCATCCACAACAAGTGCGGGAGTTGTCATCACGCCGTAGGCCGCAATCTGCGTGAAATCGGTCACATGATCGATTGCCGTATCCATACCGAGCTGGGTCAGTGCTTCCTTCGTTGCCGCTTCAAGCTGGTTACACTTTACGCAGCCGCTTCCAAGAACCTTTACGCTTGCGCCTGCACCTTTTGCATTCTCGGCTTTTGCCATGCTCTGTGCATCACAATTGCACCCACAGCAGCAGTTTTCCTCTTTTTTCTTTTCCTTTTTAAAAAGCAACATAATCATACTCTCCTTTAACTAATTTTATAGAATGAACCCTTGAATCGCGTTGAAAAAATAACCTACAAGAATAATTCCAATGGTGCAGATTGCGATGAACAGCGCCAGTAACTTCGGTTTTACAGCCTTGCGGAGCATAATGATAGAGGGCAGTGACAGCGTGGTAACAGCCATCATAAACGAAAGAATGGTGCCCAGCTGCGCCCCTTTGGATAGCAGTGCCTCGGCAATGGGAATGGTTCCGAAAATATCAGCGTACATCGGAACACCGACAATTGTTGCCAAAATGACACCAAACGGGTTATTGCTGCCGAGCACAAGCGCTACCCACGCTTCGGGAATCCAGTTATGGATGACGGCGCCGATTCCTACGCCGACCAGGATATAAGGAAACACCTTTTTAAAAGTGGACAGCATCTGTTCTTTTGCA
The DNA here is from genome assembly GCA_937919295.1 of uncultured Peptococcaceae bacterium. Taxonomy (GTDB): domain Bacteria; phylum Bacillota; class Dehalobacteriia; order UBA7702; family UBA7702; genus UBA7702. The sequence goes on from CALFRX010000186.1 coordinate 7,846, forward strand.
TAGATCAGTCTGTCTTTTCGCGTTAGGTCCGGAGCCGCGATATCCACACTTCCGGTGGTCAGGATAAAGCTTTCCACATACTTATCCATGTGTAGCTTCTCTATAATCGTACCACCTACCACAGCTATAATCAGCC
>CALFRX010000187.1 GCA_937919295.1 uncultured Peptococcaceae bacterium
TTCCATGATGGGAGGTATTGACTTCGACAACGGCCTGCTGCACTTTACACATGCCATGGAGCATCCGCTGAGCGCGGTTAAGCCGGACCTGCCTCACGGCCTTGGTTTGGCTATGCTGCTTCCGGCTGTTATCAAGTATACCTATCCCGCTGTACCGGAGATATTGGCCGCCATCTACGAGCCTATCGTTCCCGGCCTGCAAGGGGTTCCCGGCGAGGCTGAAGAGTGCGCGGTCGGCGTGGAGCAGTGGCTGTTTGCTTCCGGCGTCACTGAAAAGCTGCAGGATATGGGGTACACGGAAAAAGACATTGACAAACTGGTGCACCTCGCCTTTAATACGCCCTCTCTCGACGGCTTGCTGGGTATTGCACCCATCAAAGCGACGGAAAAAGTCGTCAGGGGTATTTTTGAAGACAGTATGGCTCCTTTAGCTTAAATTAACGGCTATTAAACGTCCGGCATGGGATTCCGCCTTGCCGGGCGTTTTTTTTGAAAACCGCCGGCTGAAAAAGGATATTCGTCGTTTGATCAAGAAAAATTAAAAAATGGTTTGCAACTCTAAAATTGGGGGCAATAGATATGGAAATATTCAAGTTCATGGTTCCGGAAATTATCTTTGGAAGGGGCACGTTAAACCTCATCGGGGAGAGCGCCCGCCGCTTAGGAGCGACAAGGGTTTTTCTCGTCAGTGATCGAGGGGTTTTGAACGCCGGCTGGATTGACCAGGCCGTTAAGTTTTTAAAAGATGTCGGCCTGGAGTACAATGTCTGGACCGAACCTACCGAAAACCCCAAGGATTTTGAAGTTGACCACGGCAAGGAATTGTACCTGAAGGCAGGGTGCGACGCCGTCGTGGCGGTAGGCGGCGGAAGCGCCATCGACGCGGCGAAAGCGGTCGCCATTCTGGCCACCAATGGGGGCAAGATCCATGACTATAAAGGCGTGGACAAGATCGCCAAGCCTCTCCCCCCGCTGATCTGTGTGGCTACGACCGCGGGAGCGGCGGCAGAGGTGACACAGTTTACTATTGTCGTTGATACGCAGCGAAAAGTCAAGATGACGATTGGGTCAAAATCTCTGGTGCCGGATATCGCCATCATCGACCCTATTCTGTTGAGCACGAAAGATGCCCGGCTGACGGCAAACACGGGGATCGACGCCCTCACTCATGCTATTGAGGCCTATGTTTCAGTTGCGGCCACACCGATCACAGATATCAACGCTCTGAGGGCGATCAGTATGGTCAATACCTCGCTGAGGGGTTCGGTGGCGTCACGCACCAATATCGAGGTTAAGA
>CALFRX010000188.1 GCA_937919295.1 uncultured Peptococcaceae bacterium
AACGATGGCAGCCACTGTCGGATACAGCTCGTCAAATAAAGGAACATACCCATTTCGCCGAAAGGAGAAAGAATGGAAATCCGAATCATCGGAAAGAGTAGGATGAAACCTCGCAGCAGCAGGGTTTCTCCTAATTTAATTTATGCGCTATATTAAAATCATCATCAACAAAAAAATACCGTCTCTCGATCATGACTTTGTTTATGAAGTCCCTCCCGAACTTTTAGGAACAGTGGAAATCGGCAGCGTTGTTTCGGTCCCTTTCGGTCATACCACGGAAGAGGGCATTGTCGTGGGTTTTTGTGACGAACCCGGCGCATATCGGATAAAGTATATCGACGGCCTGTTAAACGATGCGTTTACTGTCCCCGTCGATTTATTAAAACTTGCCGACGCGCTCAGCAAGTATTATATGAATACCACTATTGCCATGGTAAAGGCGATGATTCCAAGAGGCATTAATCTTTTCGGTAAGACTTTGAAAGAAAAACGGGAACCCTGGTTGTTTTTTCAGGAAACAGCACAAAATAGCGATGATATCAAAGGGATAAAGCAACGCGCTCTATGGGATTTGATGCAAAGCAAAAAAGAAGCGCGCCAAAAAGAAATCAGCGATTTGGGCTTTTCCGCCGCGGTGGTAAAGGCCCTGATTGATAAAGGCGGCCTTCGCAGGGAGTATTTACCAATCAGCCGCTATTCCTATGGCCATTACGTTCCTGAAAACCAGGATATACCGGTGTTAACGGCAGAGCAGGATGTGGCCCTCGGTGAAATCAGAGCCAATAAAAAAGACAAAAACCGTCCTGTTTTACTTCACGGCGTCACCGGCTCCGGTAAGACTGAGATCTATCTGCGATTGATTGAAGAGACGTTAAACGAGGGGAAACAGGCGATTGTTTTATTGCCGGAAATTGCCCTGACGCCTCAGTTTGTGCGCATTTTTGAAAATCGTTTTCACGGTGAAATCGCGCTGCTGCATAGCCGCCTCAGTGCCGGGGAACGCAGAGACGCCTGGTATGCCATAAGAAACGGCGAAGCGAGAATCGCCATGGGGGCGCGTTCTTGTATTTTCGCGCCGACGGCGAATCTCGGCCTGATGATCATTGATGAGGAGCATGAGGACAGCTACGAACAAGATACGTCGCCCCGGTTTCACAGCCGTGAAGCCGCTTTGCTGCGCAAGGAATTGAGTGACGCCACCTTGGTGTTGGGCAGTGCGACGCCGTCCTTTGAAAGCTATAAAAAAGCTCTAAATGGCGAGTATCTGTTGGTAGAGCTGAAAAACCGCGTTGGCGGCGCGCTGCCGGAAATGTCCATCGTCGATATGCGGGAGGAATTAAAAGCCGGCTGGGCAGAGGTACTGAGCCGGGAGTTGCTTTTTGAGATGAAAGCGGCTTTGGCGGCAAAAAGGCAAGTGATGCTGTTTTTAAATCGCCTTGGTTATCACACCTTCGTTTCCTGCCGCGATTGCGGCTTCGTCTACCGCTGTCCTGATTGGGCGGTTTCCCTGACTTATTCGGCACAGAGCAGCTGGAGGAAGTTGTAAAAAGGCATTTTCCCGCCGCGAAAATCGGCCGTCTCGATTCCGAACAAACAAGGGCCAAAGGTAGCTTCGACCGGATTTATGAAGATATGAGGAGTGGGGAAATTGATATTTTGATTGGTACACGGATGATGGCAAAAGGCTGGGATTTCGCCAATGTTGTCCTGACCGGCATCATCGCCGCGGATTATACCTTGAATTTCCCTGATTTCAGAGCCGGGGAACGGACGTTTCAGATGATTGCCCAGGTGGCCGGACGTTGCGGCCGCGGC
>CALFRX010000189.1 GCA_937919295.1 uncultured Peptococcaceae bacterium
GGCCAGTGGATGAAAAATAAATCGATGTAATTACACTCCAAATCCGTCGGCGCCTGTATCGACCAGGTCAACGGTTCACTATTAAGAGGCGTCCGGGTACAGAAAGGCCGTTATAACCAGCATTTGTCCACAAAAATGATTCTGCTGGAAGTCGGTACTGATCTCAATGCTTTGGACGAAGCAAACTACAGTGGGGAATTGGTGGCTCAGGCGATCAATGCTTATTTGGAAAATCTTGAATAAATCATTTTGAAAACAGCGGAAAATGTAGTATAATAAAATCAGACTATTATGTTTTGGAGATAACCCATGTCTGATTTGCCAAAGGAAACAGAAGAAGCGCAGGAATGCCCATGTTCTCAAGAGCATAGGGCAGAAGCCGCGCTCTCTGCTGAAAAGGGAGAGACCGTCGAAATCAAGGGAGATTCGGTGGTGCGTTCGGCCATGGTCGTGATGCTGGCCATGATCATTTCCCGTGTCCTTGGCTATATCCGCGACATTATTATCTATGCCCAAATCGGGCAAAATAGCTATACCGATGCGTATAATGCGGCGTTTAAGATCCCCGACTGTATCTATATGATTCTTGTCGGCGGAGCTTTGAGTGCCGCATTTATTCCCGTGGTCTCCTCTTATCTGGCCCGGGGCGAAAAAGAGAATGTCTGGAAATTCACCAGCGTTGTGATTAACGTGATTTCCGGTCTCATGCTGACCTTGGTGATCATCGCCTATATTTTCGCTCCTCAGTTCATCGGTTTTTACGTCAGCGGTTTCGACGCCGAAACCATCCAGCTTACCGTGGTATTGACCAGGATCATGCTGATCCAGGCGATGCTCATGGCTTTGGCCGGGATCTGTCAGGGGATCTTGCAGTCTTTTAAAATCTTCACGCCCACGGCGGTGGGTTCCGTCGTCTATAACCTCGGCATCATCGTCTTTGGGGCGGCTTTTAGCGGTCTCATTGAAAAGCACTTCCCGGGCTACGGCATTACCGCCTTTTCCTTGGGCGTCGTTGCCGGGGCCTTCGGCAATTTTGTGGTCCAAGCCCAAGCCCTGCGGAAAGTCGGCATGAAGTATTATCTTTCCTTTGATCTACGCAATCGGGGCTTTCAGAAGATGATCGTTTTGATGCTGCCGGTTTTCATCAGTTTGGGCGCCACCCAGATCAACCTATTCGTCAATGCCGGTCTCGCGTCCCATCTTCATCCCGGCCTGCTTTCGGCGCTCAATACCGCCCAGCGGCTGATGCAGCTGCCCATCTCCATTTTCGCCGTCTCCATCGCCATGGCGGTGTTCCCGGTGTTATCGAGGGAAGCGGCGTTAAACCAGCTCGACGATTTCCGCAAGGACTTCGCTTACGGCATCCGTACGATTCTCTTTATCATGATACCCTTCACGGCATTGCTGATCGCTTTGGGCGTACCCTTCATCCGCCTCCTTTACGAGGTGGGAAAATTCAACAGCGGCAACACCCAGGCTGTGGCCTTCGCCCTTTATTTCTACAGCATCGGCATTTTTGCCCAAGGCTGTATTCAAGTGCAAAACAGGGCCTTCTACGCCTTTCAGGATACGAAAAAGCCGGTGCTTGTCGCCGTGTCCGGCGTGGCCATCAATTTGATTTTAAGTTTTATCCTCATCAACAAGCTGCAACAGGGCGGCTTGGCCTTAGCCTTTTCCGTGGCGGGGATCTGTAACATGGTTTTCCTCTTTCTGCTGCTGAAACGGAAGATTGGCCATATCGGCTTAAAGGAGATTAGCGTTTCCGCCCTGAAAACCCTGATCGCCTCGGTGATCATGGCCGCCGTGGCCTTTGGTGTGGCCTTTGTTAGCGAATCCCTTTTCGGCGTCGCCAACAAATGGAGCCAGATGCTGCAGCTTTTCTCCGGGGGCAGTGCCGGGCTTTTGGTTTTCTTCGCTTTGGCAAGATGGCTGAAAATGCCGGAAACCGAAACCGTACTTCGCACAATAAAAAAGCGCTTTGGCCGTACAAATAAGAAACGAACCGCATAAACGAGGACACTATGACTGAAAAAATGGAAAATATCAGGAACTTTTGTATCATTGCCCATATCGACCATGGAAAGAGCACCCTTGCCGACCGCATTTTGGAAATGACCGGCGCCATCGCCCAACGGGACATGGAACAACAATTATTGGACAACATGGAGTTGGAACGGGAACGGGGCATCACCATTAAATTGCAGGCCGTGCATATGACCTACGAGGCGCAAAACGGTAAGTCATACACGCTAAACCTCATCGACACCCCGGGACACGTTGATTTCAATTACGAGGTGTCCCGCAGTCTTGCCGCCTGCGAAGGGGCGCTTCTTGTGGTCGATGCTGTGCAGGGGATTGAAGCACAGACTTTGGCCAACGCTTATTTGGCCGTGGAAAACGATTTGGAGCTGATCCCTGTCATCAATAAAATAGATTTGCCCAACGCAGATCCCGATAATGTCAAAGAACAGATCGAAGAGGTTTTGGGAATTGACGCTTCCGAAGCGCTTCTCGTCTCCGCCAAAACCGGCGTAGGAGTGGAAGCAGTGCTGGAAGCCGTGGTCAATCAGATCCCGCCGCCAACAGGGGACAGAGACGGCAGACTACAGGCTTTGATTTTCGATTCCCATTTTGATTCCTATAAAGGTGCCATACCTTATCTTCGGGGGATCAACGGCGAGGTGAGGAAAGGCAGCAACGTTACGTTCATGGGTACGAAAAAAACTTGTGATGTAACGGAAGTCGGCATCTTCACGCCGCAGATGAAACCTGTGGACTGTCTCACCGCCGGCGATGTGGGCTATATTGCCGCCAGCATTAAAAACGTTAAAGATACCCAGGTGGGGGATACCGTAACTGACGCCGACCGCCCCGCCGTCTTACCGCTGCCCGGTTATCGCCGGGCCATGCCCATGGTCTATTGCGGAATCTACCCCATGGAAAACAGTGATTACGATAATTTGAAGGACGCCCTGGAAAAATTAGTGCTGAACGATTCCGCACTCATTTACGAACCGGAAACTTCGGCGGCTTTGGGCTTCGGCTTCCGTTGCGGCTTTCTTGGCCTCCTCCATATGGAAATCTTTGAAGAGCGCTTGGAGCGGGAATATAATCTCGACCTCATCACCACAGCCCCCAGCGTCGATTATATGGTCTACCAGGTCAACGGCGAAATTCAGCATATCAGCAATCCCAGCGATATGCCGGAAATTCAAAAGATCGAAAGATTGGAAGAGCCATTTGTCAAGGCCACGATCATGTCGCCCAAAGATTATATCGGCTCCATTATGGAGCTGGTGCAGGAGCGCCGGGGGATCTTTAAGAATATGGAATACATTTCGGTGACCCGGGTCATGCTCACCTACGACCTGCCTTTGTCTGAAGTCATCTTCGATTTTTTTGATCAGTTGAAATCGCGTACCCGGGGCTATGCCTCTCTTGATTACGAATTTGCCGGTTACCGCGATTCCGACCTGGTGAAGCTTGATGTCCTGGTCAACGGCGATATCGTCGACGCGCTTTCCATCATCGTGCACAAGGAAAACTCTTATCGCAGAGGCCGTCAATTAACGGAAAAACTGCGCAAGCTGATTCCCCGGCAGCTTTTTGAGGTGACGATTCAGGCAGCCATCGGCAATAAAATCATTGCCAGGGAAAGCGTGAAGGCGCTCCGCAAGAACGTTATTGAGAAATGTTACGGCGGTGATATCTCCAGAAAGCGCAAACTTTTGGAAAAACAAAAAGAAGGGAAGAAACGGATGAAGCAGATGGGGAACGTGGAAATTCCCCAGGAAGCCTTTATGGCCGTTTTAAGGTTGGATGAATCATGAGATTTCTTTATGTGCACATACCTTTTTGTGTAGAAAAGTGTCATTACTGCGACTTCGTATCCTATGACGCTTCTTTGGAACAGCGGGAGACCTATTTGCAGTCGCTCATCAAAGAAGCGGCGCTGCATCGGGAGGATAAGCCAGAAGATGGCCTGCTCACCATCTATTTTGGCGGCGGTACACCGTCGCTGTTAACCGCCGCTCACTTAGAAATGCTTTTAGAGGCGTTTCAGAGAAATTTCGGCTTTGCCAAGCGGATGGAAATCACCCTCGAAGCCAATCCGGAGACGGTTTCCCTCAGATATTTGAAAAACATCCGCGGTCTCGACATCAACCGTCTTTCCTTAGGCGGTCAGGCCTTTCAGGATCATCATCTGAAGGCCATGGGCCGAATCCACAAGAGCGAAGACATTACCGCCGCCGTGGAAATGGCCCGGGAAGCCGGTTTCGACAACATCAACGTTGATCTGATGTACGGCTTACCCCATCAGACCATGGCGGAATGGCAGGAAAGCCTTGAGCGGGCAACCCAGTTGCCGATCACCCACATTTCTACTTACGGCCTGAAGCTAAGCCCGGCAACCCTTTGGGGAAGATGGCAGGAAGAGGGGAAACTCACTCTGCCAGAGGACGATCTCAACGCCGATATGCAGCTTTACGCCATGGAATATCTGGAGAAGGCGGGATTTCCCCGCTATGAAATCGCGAATTTTGCCAAGGGGAGTTACGCCTGCCGCCACAATACCGCTTATTGGCTAAGGAAAGATTATCTCGGTTTGGGGCTCAACGCTTCTTCCTTGTTATATGGAAACCTAAGAACCAAAAATGAAAAAGATTTCGAGAAATACAGAAGCAAGGTGGCGGGGAGGGAATACCCCTGGGCGGAAAAAGAAGTTTTAAGCGATGAACAAATCAGGGAAGAAGAGCTTTTTCTGCCTCTGCGCCTGATTTGGGGGCTTGATACCGCCGCTTTTGCCGAAAAATATGGCGTTGAATATTTTACGCAAAAAAAAGGTCAAATGGTCAAACTTTTTGACGCGGGTCTCTTGACAGTGGAAGAAGGCCAGCTCAAGCTAACAGACAAGGGCGTTTTACTCAATAATGAGGTGCTCGCCGCCTTAATTTAGTGAATTTGACCTATTGACATTTTTTACACATAATGGTATTCTTTATTTAGCACTCGACAGTGGTGAGTGCTAACAAAATGGGGTGATCAAATGGATGAGAGAAAACAGAATGTGTTAAGAGCCATTATCATGGATTATATCAACACGGCGGAACCGGTGGGCTCTCGTACCATTGCCAAAAAATACAATCTTGGCGTCTCTTCGGCGACGATCCGCAATGAAATGGCGGATCTGGAAGAACTCGGTTTGATCGAGCAGCCTCACACCTCGGCGGGGCGGGTGCCTTCCGATAAAGGCTACCGCTATTACGTTGATTACCTGATGGATGCGAAGAGCCTTGTGACCGATGAAAAAGACGCGATCCAGGCATTCTTTGCAGATCGCCTGTACCGTCTTGATCAGTTGTACCGCGATACCTGTAAGGTACTGTCGGAGCTTTCTCCCTATGTGACGATGATCATGACGCCAACGAAAAGTACCGGTGCTTTAGAGCAGTTGCAGCTGATTTCCGTTTCTCCGTTCCAGGCTGTGCTCGTCGTCGTAACTGACGTCGGTCTCGTGCATCACCGCACCGTGGATTTTCCGGTGCCTGTTTCGGAGGAGCGTGTGCGCGAAATCAACGATGTGCTCCTGAAAAAGTTGAAGGGACACAGCATTGAAGATGTCAATATGACGCTGATGAAGGAGATCTCCGGGGAACTGCAAAAGGAACTGGATATTGTTGACAGTATCTTTGATATGATGAACGAAGCCGTGAAGGAAAGCGGTGAGGAAAAGGTATTTTTAGAAGGTACCCTGAACATTTTAAACCAGCCGGAATTTAAGGATGTCGGTAAAGTAAAGGATGTGCTTTCGTTCCTGCAACAGGAAAACATTCTAAAAGAACTGCTCCACGGCAAGGCCGGCAGCGGTACGAATTTTGCCATTGGTGGCGAACTGCGCCACAACGGCATTAATCAGTGCTCGATGGTGACCTGCACCTACAGTATCAACGGCAATACCATGGGTAACATTGGTATTTTAGGGCCGACGCGGATGGAATACGCGAAAAGCGCTCTGTTGATTCAGACCGTCGCCAAAGAGCTTTCCCGGGTACTTGAACGGAAATCGAATAAATAACGGAGGCGGACGTGACAAAAAAAGAAACGAAAATGAAACAACAAAAAGACGACGCGGTAAACACCGCGGATCAGCTGGATCAGACGGATCAGACAGACTCCACGGAAGAAATAAAAGATGCGGTCAATCCCGGTAAAGCCGAAGTCCTTGACGCGGAGGAGGAAGAGACCGCGGAAGCGTTAGCCGATGCAGACTTGGCAACTGAAAACGAGGCTTTGAAAACAAAATTAGAGGCGCTTACCGCGGAACACGCGGAAGAAGCCGACCAGCTTTTACGGCTCACAGCGGAATTTGATAATTTCCGCCGCCGGACATTAAAGGAAAAAGACGATTTGCGCCTTACGGCCAACGCCGATTTACTTTCTGCGCTTTTGCCGGTTCTCGATAATTTTGACCGGGCTTTGCTCCACGCGGAAAACAGTCCTATTTTAGAGGGTATCCAAATGGTGCAAAAGCAACTGATGGATATTTTGAGCGGCAACGGTCTGATCAAAGTGGGGAACATCGGCGAAGAGTTTGACCCGAAGATCCATGATGCCATCATGCAGGAGGAAAAAGAGGGAACAGCTTGCGGCACCATCCTTGAAGTATTACAGCCCGGCTATTGTTTCCATGATAAACTGCTCCGGGCGGCCATGGTCAAAGTGGCGAAATAAACGTTTTTACCGCTGGACAATATCCTTACTGCTAAATTTTGACAGGAAAGCTTCACGCTTCCGTGGCAAAATAACGCATAGTGTACAAAAAAACACATAATCTTTATAAATATGGAGGTAATTTCATGAGTAAAATTATCGGTATCGACAGATCGGAAGAGCACACGTCTGAACTCCAATTATCGGTATCGACTTAGGTACAACAAATTCCTGTGTAGCCGTGATGGAAGGCGGCGAAGCAGTCATCATTCCCAACGCCGAAGGCGGCAGAACGACCCCCTCGGTTGTGGCTTTTTCCAATAACGGCGAACGCCTTGTCGGCGCAGTGGCCAAACGACAGGCCATCACCAATCCCGACAAAACCGTCATGTCCATCAAACGTCAGATGGGCAAGGATTATAAGGTGCATATTGAAAACAAAACATATACGCCCCAGGAAATCTCCGCGATGACCCTGCAAAAATTGAAAAAAGACGCCGAAGCCTATCTCGGTGATACGGTGACCCAAGCGGTCATCACCGTACCGGCCTATTTCTCCGATGCCCAGCGTCAGGCGACAAAAGACGCCGGTAAAATCGCCGGTCTGGAGGTGCTCCGCATCATCAACGAACCGACGGCGGCAGCGCTTTCCTACGGTCTTGACAAAGGGGAAGATCATACCGTCCTCGTCTTTGACCTCGGCGGCGGTACCTTCGACGTTTCCATTCTCGAATTGGGCGACGGCGTTTTTGAAGTAAAAGCCACCAACGGCAACAATCTGTTGGGCGGCGACGACTTCGACCAGAAGGTCATCAATTATCTGGTCGCTGAATTCAAAAAGAATGAGGGCATTGATCTCTCCGGCGATAAAATGGCCATGCAGCGCTTGAAAGAAGCGGCGGAAAAGGCCAAAGTCGACCTTTCCGGCGTCATGAGCGCCAACATCAATTTGCCTTTCATCACCGCCACCAACGAAGGCCCGAAGCATATGGACATCACCTTGACCCGGGCGAAATTCGATGAGCTCACCAAAGACCTCGTGGAAAAGACCATGGGCCCCACGAGACAGGCCATGAGCGACGCCGGACTCTCCGCCGACGATATCGATAAGATCATTCTTGTGGGCGGTTCCTCCCGTATTCCCGCGGTTCAGGAAGCCATTAAGAATATCCTCAAAAAAGAACCGAACAAGAGCGTGAATCCCGATGAATGCGTGGCCTTAGGCGCCGCGATTCAAGGGGGCGTGTTGGGTGGCGAAGTCAAAGACATTCTGCTCCTCGACGTAACCCCCCTGTCCCTCGGCATTGAAACCTTGGGCGGCGTCAACACCCGTCTGATCGAAAGAAATACCACGATTCCCACGTCCAAGAGCCAGATTTTTTCCACGGCTGCCGACCATCAGCCTGCCGTTGAAATCCATGTGCTCCAAGGGGAACGCCCCATGGCCGCGGACAACAAAACATTGGGCAGATTTACGCTCAACGATATTCCGCCGGCACCCCGGGGCGTACCCCAAATCGAAGTGAAATTCGATATCGACGCCAACGGTATTGTCCATGTCAGCGCCAAAGATTTAGGCACCGGCAAGGTTCAGACCATCACGATCACTGCTTCCAGCGGTTTGAGTGACGACGATATTCAGCGGATGATGGACGAAGCGGAAAAGTACAAGGAAGAAGACGAAAAGAGAAAAGACCAGATCGAAATCAGAAATAACGCTGATTCCGCTCTTTACCAGGTAGAAAACACCATGAAGGATCTGGGCGATAAGCTCACCGATGGAGAGAAGAACGACCTGGAAAAAGCGAAAGCCGATCTGAAAACAGCGTTGGAAGGTACGGACAGCGACACCATCAAGGAAAAACTTGACGCCCTCTACGCGGTACTTCATAAAGTGTCGGAACGCATCTATGCCCAAAACCAGGGACAGGGCGGCGATACCGACAATATGGGCGGCAGCCAAAGCGGCGCCCCCGATGACGACGTCGTGGACGCCGAATATACCGAAGTGAAAGATGACGAAAATAAATAAGCACCAGGGAAGGGAAAGACGTGGCTGATAAACGCGATTATTATGAAGTCCTCGGTATCGCAAAGGGGGCTTCGGAAGATGAAATCAAAAAAGCTTATAAAAAGAAAGCGAAAAAATATCATCCCGATCTGAATCCCGATAACCCTGAAGCCGCGGAGAAATTCAAAGAAGTCAATGAAGCGGCGAGCGTTTTGACGGATGCCGAAAAGCGCTCCCGCTATGACCAGTTTGGCCACGCCGGCGTCGATGGAAACATGGGCGGCGGCGGTTTTGGCGGATTTGGTGGCTTTGAGGATATGAGCGGTTTTGGCGGTTTCGGTGATATTTTTGATTCGCTTTTCGGCGGCAGTGGAGCGCGCAGGAGTGATCCCAATCGTCCCCAGCGCGGCAACGATATCGAAACGGAAATTACCATTGCCTTTGAAGAGGCGGCTTTTGGCGTGGATAAAGAGATCACCATCACCCGGTGGGATGAATGCTCCACCTGCCACGGCAGTGGCGCCGCTGCGGGTACCGCCCCGAAGACCTGTCCCACC
>CALFRX010000190.1 GCA_937919295.1 uncultured Peptococcaceae bacterium
GGCCCGGATAGTTCAAAGCCGCCTGTTCCAAGAGGCAGACAGCGGAATTCATCATTTCAGTCATATCGTTATCTCCCATCACGCATCATATTTGATCTGTAGTACGTCTTCACTGCCGTACTTGGTAAAAATCGTATGGCCGTCTTTTTCCGTAACCTCCCAGCCGTCGTTCTCCGCATGGGCCTTACCGGCGACCACAACTTGCATCATGCCGCCGTCAAGGAAGGTGACGGTGGCGCCGCTGTCGGTGGTTTTAATCTTTGCCGCGATATTGACGCGTTCGATGTGCTTGTCAATGGCAGTACCTTCGGAAACCACGGAGACGCTGCGATTCAATCCCAGATAAAGGGTATGGCCGTCGAGACGCCAGACATCGGCGTCAATGCCCAGTTGAGAGGTATCAACGTTTTCCCCGAAGACGATTTTGAGCCCGGAAGCGTTTTGATAATCCTCGTCGTAGAGAGCAAAATCCGTATCCCCCGCCTTGGGCGTAATAGTGATATCGATAGGCTGATCCACGGAGAGACCGTTGCCACTGACCTCAACATCTAAATGATAGGCGGCGGCGGTGGCTGCCATCAGCTGGTCTTCTCCGGCGAAGTTATAGCCAAACTGCCACCAAAAAGAGGCTAATTGTTCCATGTAAGAGCGGGCCTCTTGATCAGAGACGTAGATGAAATCGCAGTGGTAGTAAACGCACATGGGCATATCGTATTTGGCGGAAATATCCGTCCAGTCGGTATCACAATAAGGCAGCACAGAGCAATTTTGTACGAGAATGGTCTCTTCCCCATCGCGGACAAGGAAAAAGGGCAAGGCAATGACATTTTCCGCCGCGGTTTGAGGAGGTCGGGGGGTACCTCCCGCAGGCGCGAAACCGGAGTTCCAAAGAAGTCCGGCATCCCAAGCGCTGAGGAGAGATTGGGCTTGATTGAAAGTGCTCGTATACCAGGTGTGCTGGTTGGTGCCGAGGCCCACGGTAGCTACGCCGTATTCTTTTAAGGCGTCGATATGCGCTTTTAGTTCAGCGGCTTCCCGCTCTTGGGAGGCATAGGAATTGGTATAAAAATGAACGCCGAGATAGAAATCATGGGCTTTGGCGTAATCCACCTGTTCCTGCAATTCCTCTCGATAGGGGAAATAGGGCGAGTCAATGGGATAGGCCAGTCCGTATTCGAGGGCGCCGCAGACAAGATCCGCCTTGCCGTCGCCGTTGAGATCATAGAAGACAGGCACACAGTTGTTGCCGGTTTTGATATGATGATTGCCTTTATAATTCATTTCCTCGGTATCGAGGAACTTATCAAATAGCAAGGATGGCTCCGCACCCTTTGCGCGGTCAAAAACAGCGACGTAACCGTCGAAGGTGCCAACGGCCAGTTCGTTGCCGCCGTCAGCGTCAATATCATAAATTTCCGGGGCGAGCCAAGTGCCAAGCTGGGCGTTGGCGCAGCGGCGAGAGAGGCTTTCGGCGTTTTGATAGGAAAAGGTTAGGGAACCGTCGGTTTCTTTCGTGGCGTAAAAGATCAAAAGGATGCCCTCATTGGAGCCTACGGCAAGGTCACTAACACCGTCGCCGTTGAGATCACCGACGGAAGGCATACTCTGGCCCGTAAGATCGGTCTTTAAGAGTACCCCTTTGGCTTCAAAGTGCAGCGAACCGTTGCCCTGAAACCAATGGATATTTCCGTCGGCGGCGCCGCTGATCAGATCTTCTTTACCGTCTCCGTTAACATCCAGCAATTGAGGGGCGGAGTAACCGTCAAGGGAAAGCTCCTTTCCATCCCCATCGGTGAGCACGTGGGCATCGGCCACGGATAGCCGGTCGTCGAAACTGCGCCCTTGATAATAATAGAACCTGCCGTCGTAACTGCCGCAAAAAAGGTCGGTCATACCATCGCCGTTATAGTCGCAGAGGTACGGATAGGCCCGATAGGTATATGCGGGAAAATCCACAAAGTAGCTGCCGGCATCTTCTATACTGCCCAAATGCAGCCATTCATCGCCGCTGACGATATGAGTCCCCGAGGAATAGGCGTCTTCGTTGAAGTTGAGGCTGTATTTCAGCTTACCGTCACCGGCTTCATTGAGGTAATAGGTTACGGTTTCCGTCCTTAAAAACCAGGTATAGCTGTTTCGAATCAAAACAAAAGAAGGAACCTGCCGGTATTCCTGACAAAGCTCGCTAAATTTTTCCATGGAATGATGGGCGATACCGGTGATTTCTTCATAATGGAGTTCCCAGGCCATGTCGGGATTGCCGAGGCTGCCGAATACGCGGCCAAGGTAATAACCGTAAATCTGTTTTGCCGCATAGCCCGCGAAAGCGTTCATCAACAACTGGTTGCAGCTCGCGGTGGTATTGGCAAAATTCAACTGTTCATCGTTTTGACTCTGCATGTCAAAACCGCTGACGGAATAAGCGTTGGGCAACAGAGGATTGGTGAAAAACACCGTACCGTCGCCGTAACGGTTAACGGTATAGAGACCATAGCCATGCCAATCAGCGATGGCAACTGCGGTATCACACCGCGCCGCGTAGCCGTAATCCTCGCCGGACAAACTTTCATAATCAGCGTAGGAGGCATAAATCTTGGCAAAATCGGAAAGGATGTCCTGCAACTCGCCGAGATCGTCACCGAAAGCAGGGCAGCTAAAGTCGAGGGGACACTCGCTAATCTTGACAAAGTCCGAGGCACCGATAAAAGCGGGATCAAATAGGCAACAGAGGGCGTTGTCCATGACGACGACGCCACCGACGATGGCATAGGCTTCCACCGCAGCCGTTACCGCATCGCTGTTTTTCGCCTTGGCAAGGCTTTGATCGAGATAAACAATATGATAGGATGATAGATCAAAACTATCGTTGACGTCAATGGCCGTGGCGCTGAGATCGACAAGGGTGGATTGCTCCAAATAACCAAGAGTGTCGCGCCAGGTACCATCGTGATCACCGCCATCGTAGAGCACGGCAGCGGACAAAGCATAGCCGCTTTCGGCGGTAAGAGGCGCTGAAGCGGCAAAGGTTGTATCGTTTTTCCCCTGACAGCCCGCCGTCGAAATACAAAACAACACAAGGGCGGCCATACTGAGATATTTGATTATTTGAATACACTTTTCTGCCATGGCCAAAAGACCCTCTCACGCCAATGCCCGAAGCGATTTTATCATCATACGGAGATAACATACATTACTATACCATAAAAGAATAGCATATTTTACCGTAATTTGCAACAAATACTCGATTGCAGCCTTGCTTGATCAGCATCTTTGTCTGCTGCGGGGTCAAGGGGAAATATTTTTCATCTTCAAAGCAACACACCGCAGCACAGTTAACAAAATTTCCGTCTTTTTTTACGTAAACTTCGTTTTCAATCCGGGAACGGCTCTCTTTTTTTCACCGGAACAATAACGCGGGTGATATTATGTTCATCGGTTATGTCAATGGCGCCGCCAGCGTCGATCTCCAAATATTCTTCCTGGGCATGACCTGCGATTTGATAATGATGATCGCTGAGATATTCATGGATTGCTGCATAGGCCTGCCATAGTTCGTAATAGCCGCCGCGAAAATTACAAACGACGCCGTGAATCGCGGGATAGCGCACTGCATGGGGGGACGCGTCTTTTTCTTCAATAGGAATGCAGATAGTAATCAGGAAATCTGTGGTTTCAAAGTTACCGTTGATCAGTTCATCATTGGGGTATTCACAAAATTCCCACCAGCGCTTATCCATAGTGATACCGCTCATGACAATTTCATTGTAAAAACCGCTGATTTCCGCCAAAGCCTGTTCTCCATTTTTTGCACGAAAGGCGTGACAAAGGCAGAGCCTTTCCGGCAACATAATCTCGCTAATTTTCGCTTCTTGCAGTACCGTTGTGCGAATTTTCAGATCTTGGATTGCAGTGTCAATCAGCGCTTTCTTTTCTTCCAGCTCTTTGATTTTGGTCTGGACATTCATTTTACCGTCGAGATAGACTCCAATCTCCTGCAAAGAGAGACCGGTCTCCTTCAATCGTATGATGGCACGCAGGCGAT
>CALFRX010000191.1 GCA_937919295.1 uncultured Peptococcaceae bacterium
ATTTTGATTCCTGCGTCCTTTAAAATTTCGTTGGTCACAGCATTCCTGGCGTAGACCACCACTTTACCGGGGGCGATGGCCAGGGTATTGGAACCGTCGTTCCACTGTTCCCGGGCAGCGTCGATCACGCTGTTGCTGCCACAGCGGATCAATTGCACGTCGTCAAGATCCAGTTGTTCTTTGAGAATATCCGCCAAAGTTCCCTTGGCCAGGCGGATCACGATCTTTCCTGCTTTTTCCTCGATGATAAAAACGTCAAGTTGCTGCAAAATGTTGGGATGCACCGTAAATTTATCCCGATCCACCATGGTAAAAACAGTATCAAGATGCATAAATGTACGCTGCTTCGGAATATTGAACGCTAAAATCTTGCGAAACCCGTTCTCTTCCGTTAAGAGCCGCTGGGCGAATTTCGTGATGGAGCGTTCCTTTGTCCTCTGGGAAATGCCGACTGCCACAGTGCTTTCGTTGAGGATGAGCAGATCGCCGCCTTCCAAAGAAAACGGTTCTGTCCTATCATACCATATTTTTGTATTTTTATAAAGAGGATGATAAGAAAAAATAAATTCCGCGAAAACCGTTTCTCTGCTCCGGGTTACGGAAAACATCGGATGAATCGTCACCCCATCGCCCACGGCGGCAAAGGGATCTCTGGTAAAATAAAGGTTCGGCATGGGATCTGTCACAAAGGGATAATCTTGCTCCACATTGCGCTGAAAGTCCCTGCGCGGACGGCCCATGACCGCTTCGATCTCAGTTTTACGCACCCCGGCCATGACCTGTTGGATCATCTCTTTTTTAGGCAAAGCCGAAAAGTACTCCGTCATCAACGATTTTTCCCTGGTGGTGAAGATTTCCGTCTCTTCCAAAACATCGTGGATGAACCGAGCCTTGACCTCCTCATCGACGAGAGTTTCCGCCATCAGATCTTGCAGGTAGCAAATTTTAACACCGTGTTTTTTGAGCAGCGCGGCAAAATGATCGTGCTCTTCCTGAGCGATCTTGAGGTAGGGAATATCGTCAAAAAGCAGGCGGTCAAGGTATTCCGGCATCAAATTTTCCAATTCCCTACCGGGCCGGTGCAGTAAGACCTTTTTTAGCCGGCCGATTTCCGAGTGAACATGAATGGCTTGTTTTTGCAAAATGATGCCCCTTTCCCGCTGTTTTCAGCAAAACGTATCTTTATTTTGCGGCAAAGGACGATTTGCTATGTGAATCCCGGCAGGAAATTTCTACCTTGCGGGAGAAAATAAAAATTGTTATAATAAGGCCATGAATACGACAGCTGTACTGAAAAAAATTAAATCTTTTTTAAAGGGCGAAATCAACGCCGAGGACTTTTCTTATGATTTTCCCGTGACCTATTCCTTTTACGCGAAGCGCCTGGATATCGAAAACCCCGCCTTTTCCCGGCTGATGGAAGAGGAACTGAAGGCGCTCTGCCGCGCTTACGATCCCTTTGACTACTATAATATGGACGCCGAAAAAATTCACAGCGAGGCGGAATTTACCGAAGCGGTACGCGCCGTTTACGAGAAAGCAAAAACATTGTGATAAGAAAGAGGATAACCCTTCTGATCCGTTGATGAACGAATTAGAAGGATTATCCTCTTTTTTGCTGCCCCGTTTTACCCTTAGAGGGAAAGTAGGTAACTGATCATCTTTGCCGCTTCTGCCCTGCTGGCGCAGGCAGCCCCTTTAAAATAAGTTTTACCGCTACTGACAATG
>CALFRX010000192.1 GCA_937919295.1 uncultured Peptococcaceae bacterium
GACGATTCTTGAACGTGAGGACGTCATTGCCGGTTACAGCGACTTGAAAAACGGCACCGATACGATTACAGCTGTGGCCGCGGTGTTGCCGTTGTTCTTTATTTTGATCGTCGTTTTGATGACCTCCAATACCATGGTGCGCATGATCGAAGAAGAGCGGAGCGAGATCGGCGCTTTAACCTCCCTCGGTTTCAGAGACACTGAAATTTTAAGGGGCTACTTGATTTATGTCCTTTCCGCCACGGTGCTTGGCGTCGTTACCGGCTATTTTATCGGTTGTACCGTGATCCCTTATATCATCGCCAAATGCTTTCCCTATCTGCTGCCCCCTCTTATTCTAAAATTTGACGCCTTCTTCTTTTTCCTGATTCTCCTCGTGGCCGTGGTCTTGATGGCCGGGGTGACCGTGCTGTTCTGCAAAGGAGAATTGAAGCAAAAACCCGCGGTGCTGCTGCGCCCCGCGCCGCCACAAAAGGGGCAAAAAATCCTCTTGGAGAATTTTGGTCTCCTTTGGAATCACCTCTCCTTTACTTGGAAGGTGACGCTGCGCAATATCTTCCGTTACAAACGCCGCGTCTTCATGACGATCATCGGCATTGCCGGTTGCACTGCCCTGCTCCTTACCGGTTTCGGCGTGAAGGATTGTCTCAACGGTGTTGCCGAAGCCCAATACGGGGATATTTTTCGTTACGATCAGATGATTGTGCTCAAAGACGACACGGCAGAAATCGGCCCGGACTTGGCCGCTCTTTTGGCGCAAGGGGGAGCAGAAGATCCCGCTTTGCTGAAACAAACGGCGGTGACCTGCGTATCCAAAGAAAAGTCATTGCAATGCTATCTGATCGTGCCTGGGGATGAGGCGGCCTTTTTACAGTACTATCACCTTACCGCTGAGAGCGGCGGCGCAAACCTCCATCTCAGTGATCAGGGGGTTATCGTGACCGCGAAAATCGCCGAGATCTACGGCGTCGGTCCCGGGGATACGCTGGAAATTCAGGACGGCGACGGTGGTACCTATGGGCTTCCCGTTGCCGCTGTGGCGGAGAATTACATCGGCAGCTATATTTATCTGAATCAAGGGTTATATCAGGATATTTTTGGTGAGGCTGCCACCTATAATATGATCGTTTCCGCCGCCGCGGAAAACTTTTCAGCCTCAAAGCTCCTCAATGACGAGGCTATCGTCAATGTGACCGCCAGCGACACGATTTTAAAGCAGGCACTGCAAAGCTCCGATAGTTTAAACGGCGTTGTTTTGCTCATCGTTGTTGTCGCCTCGCTTTTGGCGGTGATTGTGCTTTATAATCTGACCTCCATCAATATCAGTGAGCGGAAGCGGGAAATTGCCACCTTAAAAGTACTGGGTTTTTACGATTGGGAGACCAATGCCTATATTTACCGGGAGGCGTTTCTCTTGGCTCTCCTCAGCATCGTGATTGGCCTGTTCCTCGGCATCGGTCTGCACCGTTTTTTGATGAGCGCCATTGAACAAGACGCCGTGATCTATTTTGATACGGTGAAGGCTTTGAGTTACCTGTGGGCCTTTCTGATTACCCTTGTCGCCTCCGTGCTGATGCAGGTGATTACCTATTTCAAATTGAAGAAGATCGATATGATCGAATCGCTGAAATCTGTGGAATGAGCAGAAAACCGTCTTTTCCTAAAGCGGTTGCGTCTGTTGAAACTTTCGCAACGAAAAAGAAGAGCACGCCTTTGGCCATTGCTCTTCTTTTTATTTATGCCTTGACAGGGCGTTTTTAGCTCTATATGATGAATACAGAGACTATTTCGTGAGGGGGAGCGTATTTATGGATATTTTTCAAATTTGTCTGAGTGCCCCCTCCCGGCAATGAGGGAAATACAGATGGTTTCATCCTACGAAAAACCGAAAACGGCTCAAATCGTTTATTTTTCGGGTACCGGCGGCACCAAAATGGCGGCGTCAGCTTTGGCCGACGCATTAATCGGGAGGGAAATTACTTGTGAGCTATTTTCCTTAAACGGCAAAAGCTCCTTTGTTGGGGAAAGCGGGGCGTTGCTCATCGTCATGTTCCCCGTATACGCTTTCAACGCGCCGGTGATCATCGATGACTTCCTTGCTGCTCTGGCTTTTTCCGCCGGCGGTAGCGCCGCGGTGATCGCGGTTTCCGGTGGCGGAGAAGTATCTCCCAACACCGCCAGCCGATGCCGCACCATAGGGCATTTGAGAAAGAAGGGTTTTCAGACGGTTTATGAGGCCGGGTTGGTGATGCCGTCCAATTTGATCATGGAGTATCCCGAAGCAATCTCTTTGGCGCTTCTTCGCATCCTGCCGGAAAAAGTGGAGCAAATCGCCGCCGATTTGAGCAGCGGCACTG
This sequence comes from uncultured Peptococcaceae bacterium, assembly GCA_937919295.1. Lineage (GTDB taxonomy): Bacteria > Bacillota > Dehalobacteriia > UBA7702 > UBA7702 > UBA7702. Next base: position 2,358 of record CALFRX010000192.1, read on the forward strand.
TAAAACGGCTGAAGATTCATGTTTTTGACCGTTTTCTGGCGCGCCTCGGCGTTTTGGAAAAACGCGGCAGCCCCGACTTCGGTAAAAAGATGAAGGTCGACGACGCTTGTAAAGGCTGCGGTTTATGCGCCGCCAAATGTCCCAGAGGGAACATTGCCCTCAAAAACGGAAGACCTGTTTTTAAAGATCGCTGCATCATGTGTTTGGGTTGTATCTATCGCTGTCCCCAAAAGGCCTTGACGCCGGGAATCTTGAAATCCTTTGTTTTTGCCGGTTATGACCTCAATTTCCTCCAAAAAAAGTTGGACGAGGGTTCCCAAGAACATTCTGACAGCGAAGAAATTAAGACACTGACCAAGGGTTACCTGATGAGCGGCGTCAGGAAATATCTATTGGAAGAATAACGGACCGCGTTTTCGTATGAAAAGCGCAGGCCAATCCATTGCCTGCGCTTTTTTAAAGATGGGTTTTCTTCTTTAATTCTTTCACGATGTTTTCGCCCTGAAAGATGAAAATTCCGGCCAAAAAGATGATGCTGACCGTAACACAGATGATGGACGGATAAAGTACATCAACCAAATGAAAGAGAATAAAAAGGGCCGGGATGATCCCGAAGATACTGTCCAATAAAGCATAGGTGATATATTCTCTGACGCGGATCTTCATGGCCCTTGCCGTAATATACATCACCATTTCCGCCGCCACATAAATGATGGGAATGAAGTACTCTAATGACCAGCCTCTCCAGGCTGTTTGCCAATCCCAAAAAACGGAAAGCAGGGAGACGATGACGACTTGCCAGAGAATGGCTTTGGGAATATTATGCCGTTTCCAAAGGACGACGATAAAACCAAGCCAGGTGCTGAAGACCCCGAAAATGACGAATAGCGGCCAGTTTACCGCCGTGGACAGAATCATTTCAAGGGCCAAGCTCACCGCAATGGCGGTGATCGAAATAAAAACTAAAATGCGGAGGGCGAGATGCCTTTCGTAAGTTGGCGGTATTTCGGGAAAGACCTCTTCGCGGTCGGTTTGACAATCGGTGCTTACCAGCGTTTTGCCGCAAAGGATACACCGTTTACGGCTTCCCCGCATATGGATGTGGCATTGTCTGCAATACTGCATGGAAGGTCTCCTTGCTTAAAGGTTGGCGGCTATTTCAATGGAAATACCCGCTTGGGACAGAAGACGGAAAAAGTTCTTTTGAATGTCTGTTTCCCGAAAGGGAGAAGAAATGCTGACGGTCAAAACGTCTTTATAGGAGCAGACGTTCATTTGGGGTCGGTTGGCATTGGTGCAAAAAGAAAAGGAATGGATGATACCGTCGAATTCCGGGGGCATGGTGATGATGCCGAGATTGGACAGGGAAGAAGTTGATTGCCTTTTTGCCAAGCGAGAAGCTAATCGCAGAATGAGATCTTTTATCGGTAAAAGAATGATACGGGAAAGCATGTTTTGTTCGATTGCCAGATACTTGTTGGAAACATCATTCAGGTTTTCCGCGGTGAGCTGCTCTTTGAAGAGTTTTTCGGTATCGCGGATCACCTGACTCAGCGGATCGGTATGCTTTTCAAAACGGTAGCCGATATTGATATAACTGAAAAAGTTTCTTGCCGTTACCGATTGAAAATACTGCCGCAAGTTTACCGGAATCGCTAAAACCACCGGATGAATCCTTTTTTTGGCTTTCATCTCACTGCCAATGGCATAGATGAATAACGACGCGAGAAAAACGGTGAGTGTTGTCTGATACTTGTGTGCTTCCCGCAAAACGCTGTGGGTGGACATTACGCCTTCGATGAGCTGCATTCTGTTTTCAGATAGCCTCGTACCTCGGATTTGATATGCTTTTTTGGGTTTTCCGGGTTTTTTTATTTTCCGCATACCGCCAATAAAGTATTTATCAAAGCTATTTTCCCTTACGCTGCTCAAAGAGGAATGTTCATTGGCCAAAACAATGCCGGTAAAATCATCGCTTTTTATGGTTAAGTAGTGACAGATCAGGGTTTGTAAAAAAAGAAGCGCGCCGGTGCCGTCAGCAAGGGCGTGAAATACTTCGAGATTGATTCTTTTTCGGTAGAATGACACCCGGAATAAAAGGTCGCTCTTCTTCCCCATATAAATGGGAGCGCAAACCGCCTTCGCTTCGGGGGATACCTTTGGCTGGATATTGCTTTCCTCCAAATAGTACCAAAACAAACCTCTTTTCAGCACACAGCGGTAAAGCGGAAAGTCATCGATGGTTAGATCAAGAGCCTGCTGTAAATGGGCCATGCTGACGATCTGATCTAATTCGCAGCTGATGCGAAATACTTTGGGGTCTTTTAAGCTCCAGGTCGCCGGGTAAAGCTTTGAGGCGATTTCTAAGCTGGTCCACTCGATTTCTTTTTGTTGTTTCATCTTTTTTCATTCCGATCTTTTCGTGTGAAGCCCACAAAAGAGATGTTTTTTTCTGAAAACGCCGTCGTGTCCATGGGATGATATAGAATTATCTTACCGCCTTGTTGGCGGAAGGTCAAATATTTTTGGATAAAATACGCTTTTTTATGAAAAAATAATGCTAAAATTCAAATGATTGCCTCCTTATTTGTAAAAAGGCCTGATGTAATTGACAAAACCCTTTTATTATGTTATGTTAATCGAAACAAATTAATCGTTTACTCTGAAACGAGGCATCTTGTCTCGTTTCTTATTTTTTTGAATTGAGGAAATCTATGACAAAAACCCCTTTTACCCAGTTACAGTTACTACCTAAGATGGAAAGAGCCATTGCTTTGATGGGCTTTGATGTGGCCACGCCGGTACAGGCCAAAGCGATTCCGCTGATTCGTACCGGCGCTGATGTGATCGCCCGCTCCCAAACGGGAACGGGGAAGACCGTGGCTTTCGCGATTCCCGCCATTGAAATCGTCGCGACATTGGCGGAATGCACCGGTATTCAAGTACTGATTCTTTGCCCTACCCGGGAGCTTGCGCAGCAAGCAGCGGAAGAGATCCGCAAAGTCGCCCGGTTTCTGACAAAGGTTCATCCCGTGGAAATTTATGGTGGCGCCGCCATTGACAAACAATGCATTCGCCTGCGTCACGCGAATTTGGTGGTCGGTACTCCCGGCCGGGTTATGGATCATATGCGCCGCGGTACAATTCGCCTGGATCAGCTGAAAATGGTGGTTTTGGATGAAGCCGATGAAATGCTGAATATGGGTTTCAAAGAAGATATTGAAACCATTTTAAAAGACGCGCCGGAAGAGCGGCAGACCGTGTTGTTTTCCGCCACCATGCCCCCGGCGATCATGAAGTTGACCCAAGAATTTCAAAATGACCCCCGGTTGATTGAGATCGATAAAGACCAGGTCACCATTGAAGATATTGCTCAAAGCTACGTTGATGTACCTCACCATAGAAAAAAAGACGCCTTGATCGGACTGCTGCAATATCATCAGCCAAAGCGCGCCATTATTTTCAGCAATACCAAGCGCATGGTAGATGAATTAACCGAGCTTTTAAGCGACAAGGGTTTCAGCGTGGAAAGCATCCACAGCGATATTCGACAAACCCAGCGTACTGCGGTGATGCAAGGATTCAAACAGGGGAGAACTTCTATTCTGATCGCCACCGACATTGCCGCCAGGGGAATCGATGTCAGCGATATTGATTTTGTGATCAACTTTGATATTCCGATGAATTCAGAATACTACGTACACCGCATTGGCCGCACGGGCCGTGCCGGGAAAACAGGTTCCTCCATCACCCTTTGCAGCGGCAGGCGTGAGGTGAGCGCTATGCGCAATATTGCCCGTGACGTGAAGTCGGATATTGCGCCGCTGCAGCTGCCCTCTGCCGCCGAAGTCAAAACGATGAACAAAGAGAAAATCGCGCGGATCATGCGAAAAGCTTTGCAAACGGAAGTAGATGCTCTTTATCAGGAATTGGTCGATCAGCTTGAAGAACAAGGGCACTCCTATCGCCAAATCGCCGCGGCTGCCATGAAATTGGGCTTGAAAAAAGAGGAGATTGCGGTGACGCAATCTTTTTTGGAGATACAGCGGGAGGCCTTGGCAAAGGATAAAAAAAGAAGGGGCGACAGCAAACCCCGTCC
>CALFRX010000193.1 GCA_937919295.1 uncultured Peptococcaceae bacterium
TACCGCCGGGATCTCGCTGAAAACGGCGTGGAGATTCCGATGTTTCCCGGCGCCCCGGCGCTTCTTAATGATTTGGGCGAAGATTTTCCGCTTTTTATTATCTCCAGCAATCACAGCGTTTTGCTTTGGGATATCTTAGCCCGCCATCAGGTGGGTGGCGTTACGGAGGTCATTGGCGGCGATCAGGAAAAAAGCAAGGTAGCAGCATTTTTGAAACTGAAAGCAAGGTATCCCGGGGAAAAGATTCTCTTTATCGGAGATACGAAAGGCGATATCCTTGAAGGCAAAAAAGCCGGCCTTGATCTGTTGATCGGCGTGACTTACGGTTGGGGGTTCAAGGAAGATCTGAAAGAGGCCGGCGCCGACTACCTTGTGGATAGTGTGGAAGAGCTTGCTTCCCTGCTAAAACAGATTACGGCACAAGGATAAGCTCAGGGCGCTTTTTTATGACGGATATTTTCAATACGCGAAATACACTGCTTTGGAGGAACACATGCTGTTTTCAACGACCACGCGTTGTATCGGCCAACGCAATCAGCTAGATCATTTTTTTGCCTTTCTCGAAAAGGTAACATTAAGCGGATTTCATCGCGTTCATCTTGCCCTTGGTGAATTAACGGAGCTTATCACAAAAGACTTTGACAGCGCATCTTTTGCGAAGCGCTTTCGTAGTTACGGCCTTTCGGTTAACGCGGTCCACGCACCGATGTTTTATCCCTTTCTCTTTCATGAGACCAACGGCGAGGCTTGGCAAGAGGTGATGCTGCGATCCATGAAGGTCGCCGCCGACTGCGGTGCTTCTGATTTTGTGATGCACCTGGGTACCGTTGTCGACGGGGAACTGCGCTATCAGCCCGAAGCGTCAGCGGCAAGGAACATCGCCTATCTTAAACCCTATTTGGAACAGGCAGAGCAATTGGGGCTTCGTATTGACATAGAAAACGGAACGAACCAGCCTTGTGATGATGAGGACGCCCGGCCCTTAAAAAATGTTTCTCCCGGAATCGAAGAGCTGATCACCGTTACCGATACCATCAACCGCGCCTTTGGCAAGGAGGTCTGCGGCATCTGTTTTGACTGCGGCCACGCCAATTTGGCAGGCCTAGATATTCCCGCTGAGATTAAAAAAATCGGCAGCCGTCTGAAAGTGGTTCATATCCATGATAATGACGGCAGTTTTGATCAGCATCTGCTGCCCTTTGAAGGGAATATTCCCTGGCCAGCAGTGATCGCCGCCTTAAAAGAGATCGGCTTCGGTGGGGAACTGGCCCTGGAACTCTATTATGAAAACGGGGAGTTAAAAGAAGATCCTGTTGCTTATTTAAACCATACGTACCGTGTTTTAAAAGAACGATTGAACGATTGAAAGATTGGATGGAGGAGGAGTATTTCATGGAGATCGTAGGTAAAATTGTACTCTACATCATTATGTCCTGCTGCGCGGCGGGGGCCTTGGCGGCGGTGATCAAACCCGACAGCGGTCTCGGCAAGTCCTTTCATGAGGGCCTTTCCGTGCTGTCCTCGCTGTTTATTCCTGTGGTGGGGCTGATGGTTTCAGTGCCCTTTCTGGTGATTGGCGTCAATAAGGTTTTCGGCAGTCTGTTTTCCCTGATCGGCGCTGATACGGCCATTGCCGCGGCGACTTTTGTACCTGCGGATTGCGGCGGTTATGCCCTGGCGCTGCAATTGGCGGCGTCGCCGGAAATTACGATGATGGCGATTTGCGTCGGCGTGATGGCTGCCTCGACCTTTGCCTTCAATATTCCTGTGGGGCTTTCCATCCTCGAAAAAAAGGATCAGCCCTATATGGCTTTGGGTGCCATGAGCGGCATTCTCGCCATTCCTTTCGGCGTTTTTATTTCCTGCTTTATCATGTGGCTCACCAAGCCCCTGGTGCGCACGGAATTCATTACCACCGGGGAAGCCGCCTACCAGCTGCATATGGATATGGGAGTTGTGCTGATCAATCTCGTTCCCCTGATTTTATTTTGCGGTCTTTTGGCAGTCGGTTTGAAGTTCTTCCCCAAGATCATGGTGAAGGGTTTTATGATCTTTGGCCGTCTGCTCCTTTCTGTGCTGACATTGGTGGTGGCGGCGTCCATCATCCAGTATTATACCGGCTTTTTTTCGGCGGTTTTCGGTAGTTGGGGGTTTGACTCTCCTTTTGCCGATGAGGAAAACAGTTTTCGCGCCATTGAGCTTTTGGGCGCCATTGCCATGATGCTTACCGGAGCCTTTCCCATGGTTTATCTGATCCGTAAATTTTTTGGCGGGGCCCTGAGTGCCATCGGTAGGAAGATCGGTCTTGACGAAACCGGCAGCGCCGGTTTGGTGGCGGGGATGGCCAACGGCATCGCTCTTTTTGGGATGATCAAGAATATGGATGCCAAAAGCAAGGTCATCACCATCGCTTTTGTGGTCTGTGGCGGTTACTCCTTAGGAGATTGGATTGCCTTTAATATGAATTTTCAGCCCAATCTGGTGATTCCTGTTTTTATCGGTCAGCTGATCGGCGGTATCATCGGCGTGATCTTCGCGCGCCTCATTGCCGTACCCTCCATTGATAAAATGAAAATAGAAGAGTAACGAGCTCAGGCGCTTCACGATGAAGCGCCTGAGGCCGTCGACAAAGTCTGATGCGCGGCGAACCCCTTGCCCCGCGACTGTTTGCGTACATCCGGGTACGCGGCGCAGCCGCAGGTCAATGCGTTCACCGTGCCTAAGCCTTTCTCGACAGCCTATCATCCTGTAGTCCAAAATCCGCTGACGCGCATTTTGTCTACAGTCTGAGGCGCTTCACGATGAAGCGCCTTTTTCTTGCTTTCGGTCACCGACGCTGCCGAGAGGAAAGGGGATTATGCGAAATAAACGGCTAACTGCCACTGCCAAGTGGATTTTTCGGTAGTATATAAGGAAAAGACAGCTTCTTATTTCAAAAATCAGCGTTCCTCTTGTCAGGGTTTCTTCCTGATGAAGACTTTTTGCTTTCTATTTGTGGATATTGTGGATATGTGATATAATACTAAAATATTAGAAAGCGAGAAACCATGAAAACTTATTTAGTCGATTATGAAAATGTCAACGAAAGCGGCTTAAACGGTATCAGCAAGCTCAACGCCGATTACCGCGTGATTTTGTTTTATACGGAAAATGCCAATAAAATGTCATTTGGTCTGCACCGGCGGCTGAACGAATCCGGCGCGGATATTCAGTTCCAGAAAGTGGAAGGGGGCGGCAAAAACGCCCTGGACTTCCAGCTTTCTACGTGTCTCGGGGCTTTGGCCGTGGAAAGCAAGGGCGGTGAGTTCTTCATCGTCAGCAAGGACAAGGGGTTCCAGTGTCTCTGTCCCTATTGGGCCAAAAAAAAGGTTAAAGTATCCTGCGTGGCAGATGTTGCCGGCAAGGATTTTGAAACGGAAAAGGCCGCCCTTGTCGCGGAAGTGAAGGCGCTTGTGAAGGACGAAAAAGCCGGGGAAATCATCGCCGGGTTTGTTCAGCGCTACAAAACCAAAAACGGCGTCAGCAACGCGCTGCAAAAAGAGTACAAAGACAGCAAAAAAGCCGGGGAATATTACAATGCCATCAAACCCTTGCTAAAGGATAAAAAATAAAAATAGAAGATGAAAGAAAAAAGAAGATATATTTGACCCCGTGGTTCTAAAAACTGCGGGGTTTGCATATCCTATAGGATTCTTAATCCTTGCGGTTTTCGCTTTTCCCCGGCGGGAAGGGTCGTCGGTAACGCCGGGATCGTCAAGAATCAACGTTATGACGGCAGAAGACAAGATTATCCTAAGTTGGTGATTTTAAGGAGTTGATTCCGTTTTATTGGGGTATCCTTAAATGGAAGGAAGGAACGCAGGTACTTACGGTTTTCACCAAGCTGTTCACAGTGATTTTAGCGGTCTGCTCAGGGTGGTTTGGTTTTTATGCAAAATGTCAAAAATTTGCACAAATTCCGAGATATTCTCTTGTTGGTGTGGAACGGGTGTGCTATAATCATTAAATACAAGATGAAACGGATGATTTTATGGGTAGAATTGTTGAAGCCTATACCGGAGAATATGCCTCCGGTAAAAGCGAAAATGCGGTGAATCGCGCAATCTCTTTGGCGGCACAGGGTAGAAAGGTGACACTGGTTGATCTCGACCTGGTGGAACCCGTCTACACGCTGCGTCCGCTAATTCCTTTATTGGAGGAAAAAGGCGTGCACGTGATTGCCTGGAAGACCGAAGAAACACTGGGTCTCGGCGAAGCCGGTTCCACACTCCACCCCGCCATGCGCTGGGCGCTGAGAAACGAAGGCGATGTGATCCTTGATATCGGTTACGGCGCCAAAGGCAGCGCGATTTTAAATCTGCTGGAAGGGATCGCGGAGGAAAAGGATTTGCAAGTCCTTTTTGTGGTGAATACGTTAAGGCCGATGACCAATTCAGTGGAAAGAATCATCGAATATCTGTACGAAGCCGGTCCTGCCAACGGCCTGATCGCCAATACCCACCTCGCTGAAAAAACCACGGTGCCGATGATGAAAGACGGCTTTGCCATGGTCAAAGACGTGGCGGAAAAAGTCGATTTACCGGTGATCGCCATGGCGGTTGATGAGCGGTTTGCTCCGGATTTCCCCGACGGCGCCTATGAAGGCGTCCCTGTTTGGCTATTAACACGATACCTGCCCTTGGGCTTTTGGTAATCAATGATAATGATAGAGAAGAGAAACTTTCTTGGCTGAAAGGAGAGAATTTTATGGCCACAAAACCGATTGAGAAGGATACCAATGTATTCGTTACCGGCAACGAAGTTGTTGCCTGGGCGGCATTGGCAGCGGATGCCAAAATTATGTATGGTTATCCCATCACCCCTCAGAACGAAATCATGCATTATTGGACGAGATTAGCGCCGAAACATGACCGCAATTTCCTCCAGACGGAGGATGAGCTCTCCGCTGGATTCACTACCTGCGGCGGCGTTCTCACCGGCACCCGGGCATTTACTGCCACGGCAGGCCCCGGTACCGTCTTGATGCAGGAACCTCTTACGATGGCGGAAATGATGAGAATCCCCATCGTCGTTGTTGTCCAGCAACGGGGTGGCCCGTCCACGGCAACGGTAATTTACTCCCAGCAGGAAGTCACCATGTGCTGTTATGGCGGCAATGGCGAAGGTTTCCGCGTGGTCTATTCAACTTCCGGCCATCAGGATCTTTACGATTATACCATCAAAGCATTCAATACCGCCTGGAAATACAGTGTTCCCACCATCGTTTTGGGTGACGGGTATCAGGCCAAAATGAGAGAAGCTGTCACCATGTACGATCCCGCTTCCCGCGGTATTGTCATGGAAGAAACGAAACCTTACGTCGGCGCTCCCGGCAAACCCGGCGTTGATCGGGATCCCTCTTTCTTCAAAAATACCTATAATACCGAAGAAGAACTCCTCGATGTGGTCAATGATTTGAAAGATCATTACGATTCATTCAAAGACGAAATCACCGAATACGAGGAAGCCTTCACCGACGACGCTGAAATCATCGTTGTCGGTCACGGCGTTGTTAGCCGCGCTTGCAAAGAAGCAGTGAAGAATCTGCGCAAAGACGGTTACAAAGTCGGTTATTTCCGTCCCATCACCTTAAGACCGTTTCCCGGCAAACAGCTGGCCGCCGCGGTAGCAGGCAAACAGAACATTCTTGTGGTGGAAAGCGCTCTCGGTCAGATGAAGCGCTTCATTACCGAAGATCTTTATGGCCTCACCGTACCCATTACCGGTTATTTCAAACCCGGTAAAGGCGTCAGCTCCGACGAACTTGTCGACAAAGTCAAGTCCATGATGAAATAAGGAGGGAAAGAAATGGCTGTTGAATTCAACAATGTCGCACCGGCGATGCCTGCGTGTTGGCGTAAAGAAACAAAAACCCATAAATTCTGTCCCGGCTGCGGTCATGGGATCGTCCTCAAAGCGTTGGGCGAAGCCATCGATGAACTGGGAATTCAGGATAAAGTCATATTCAGTGTCGATATCGGCTGCTGCCTTTTGGCCATCGACTTTTTTAACTGTGATACCGTTCAGACCCACCACGGCCGCACCAACGCGGTTTGCGCCGGGGTGAAACGAGCGACTCCCGATAAAATCGTCATCGCCTATATGGGTGACGGCGGCGGTTACGCCATCGGTTCCCAGCATTTGGTGAACTGCGCGGCGCGGAACGAAAAGATCACTTCCATTTTGGTCAATAACACCAACTACGGTATGACCGGCGGTCAGATGGCTCCCACGACCCTGCCGGGTCAGAAGACGGAAACGTCTCCTTACGGCAGAAGCGTTGAACAGCAAGGGGAACCGACCCACGGCCCCGAAATGGTTGCCGCCATGGCCGGCCAAGGCGCCTATGTTGCCCGTGGCACTGTGGCCAAACCGAAACAGTTGAAAAATTATCTAAAAAAAGCCTTACAGGCGCAGCTAAACGGCAGCGGCTTCTCTTTTGTGGAAGCGCTGTCCACCTGCCCCACCAACTGGGCGACCAATGCTCAGAAAACCTGGGCTTTCTTGGAAAATGAAATGCAGGCGGAATATCCTGTCGGAGAATTCAAGGTTCCGGAAGAAGGGGGGCAGACTAAATGAGTGATCTGAAAAGAATCATGCTCGCCGGTGAAGGCGGTCAAGGCGTTCAGTCTGTGGCCGCAATCCTTTCGGAAGCGTCTTATAAAACAGGGAAACAAGTGATGTACATTCCCAATTTCGGTGTGGAACAGCGAGGCGGTGTTTCCGTTGCCTTTATGCAGATCTCCTCTGAGGCGATCGGCTCCCCCAAATTTGATAACGCCGACCTTATTGTCGCTTTAAGCGACCGTGCTGTCAGCCGCGTGAAAATGTACGTGAATCCCAACACGATCTATGTTTATGATGCCAATATTTCAGAGGAAGCCAGGACGCATCTGCCCAAAGCAGACGAAGTGGCGAAAATTGTGGAAATTCCCGCCCACGAAATCGCCAATACCGAACTGCACGTCCGCGTTTTCAATGTTATCATCATGGGCGCTGTGCTCGGCTTGACCGACATGGTCTCCATCGACGTGATCAAAGAAGCCCTGGAACATAAATTTGCCAAAAAATTCGAAGCCAACCCCGCTCTGCGTGATATGAACTATACCGCGTTGGAAAAGGGCATGAGTTTGGTGCGCTAAGGAGGGATGGAAATGAGAGATTTTAAATCTGTGATGACCGAAAACGGCAAAGGTAAATTCTATCTCTTTACCGAATTATGCAAAGGCTGCGGCCTCTGCATTGAAAAATGCCCCAAACATACCATTGGCTGGTCGGAAAGAGTGGGCATTTATGGCGCTCCCACCGTGGAGCCGGGCCATGGCGAAGAAGATTGCATCGCTTGTAAAACCTGTCAGACGGTTTGCCCCGACTGCGCCATTATGATTGAAAAAATCAAATAAAGTAAGTTCATACAATGAGTTAAGAAACCGCAAGTGAAAACTTGCGGTTTCTTTTTGCCAAAAATCCCCGTTTGCGGGGTTGCTTTATGGTGCAGTCTTTTTTTCAATTCTCATATTTTATTGAAATGTCCTGTTTTTGTGCTATACTTTTGCTATAGGAACGATCATAGGCCGAGTGATGGAATAGGGGAAATCATGGGCAAAAAGAGCTTTGATTTCAAAAAGCATATGGAAGGCGCGTTTTTGTTGCTGATGATTGGTATTACCCTTGCTTATTTTATCGATTCGGTGGGATTTCCCACGTTCCATGATCAAATGGAATATCCCGATAAAGAGACCATTGTATCGTTAAACGAAGGCTGGACCTGCCGGACAGAAGAGCGCGTTTTTGAAGATCTCAAAATGCCTGCAAAGTTACCGGTGGACAAAAGGGAAACCTGTACGATGACGCTGCGGCTCCCGCAGGAGCTGCCTTGGGATGCGGCGCTTTGTTTCCGTAGCAGTGAACAGTCGGTTCGCGTGATGGTGAACGGAGAGACGGTCTACCTTTATGATACTGTGGCCAATCAGCCCTTTGGTAAATCTTCACCGGCTGCTTGGAATTTTGTACTCGTTGGTCAGGAGAGCGCCGGTGGGATCGTTGCGATTTCCCTGACTTCCCCTTATGCCCATGATTCCGGTCTCCTGCCCGAGGTGCGTTTGGGGAGCCGGGGTGCGCTTTTGGCCCAAACAACCCAGGATCATATTATGGAATACATCATCAGCAGCTCCCTCTTTTTCCTGGGTTTACTGATGATCATTTTTTCGGTGCACCTGATCTTTGTTGGCTATGACTATAAACGCCTTTTGACCTTAGGCTTCTTTGTGATGGTGGCCGCCGTCTACTTACGGGTGGAAAGTCATGCCCCCAACGTATTTACATTGGATTATTTTGATGAAAACTGGCTTTCTTTTGCGGCGTTGCTGTTGATGCCTCCGGCTTATCTGCTCTATGCGAAATGCGATGCGCGGAAAGCTTATTTACCGATTTATACAGCGCTTTTCTGGCTGTTTTGTGTCACCGCCAGCCTGCGGGTGATGTTGCAGATGACAGGATTTTTGGATTTTGAGCAAACGCAGCTGATCACCTTGATTCCCGTGGTCATTTCGGTGTTTGTTGTTTGCTTGGAGCTGATTGAAAAAATTCGCTTAGAGCGTCCGCCGCATTTTATGTTCCATGGAATCGGTTTCGCGGTGCTGGTTTTGTCCATAACTGCGGAATGGTGTGTCTATTCCTTTTATCTTTATCGGGGTTTACTCCACGGAGGCACGCTCTTTGGTTTTGGTCTCTTGATTTACGTCCTTTGTACGATCTTTTCCACGATTGTCCTCTGGATGTCCAATAATCGACGGGTTGCCGCCCTTGATAAACAACTTGCCGACAACCGTTTGGCGCTTTTGGCCGCGCAGATGCAGCCGCATTTTTTAAGCAATACGCTTCTTGCGATTCAGGATCTCTGTTATACTGATCCGGAAAAGGCGGCGGTGACCATTGTGAAATTTTCGGCCTACCTCAGAACCAGTATTGATGTTCTCGGCAAAGAAGAGCAGATTCCCTTCGCCAAAGAATACCAGCATATTTGTAATTTCATGGATATTGAAATCATCCGTTTCGGCACGGACTTACAATTTGAAACGGACATTGGCGTAACGGACTTTTCCGTACCCGCCTTGAGTATTCAGCCTTTGGTGGAAAACGCAGTGCATCACGGGATCCGCAAAAAGAGTGGCAGCGGCAAAGTCCGCCTTACCACCTTGCGGGAAAAGGATGGCGTTATCATCCGCATTGCCGATAACGGCGTGGGTTTTGAGGCAGCCACGGCAAAGGAGCGCTCCCTTGCCAATATTCGGTTGCGCCTTGCCGCCATCGGAGCAACTTTGACAATCAAGAGCCGCCTTGATATTGGAACGGAAATTATAATTACGATAGGAGGAAACGATGCGCTTTATGATCGTTGATGACGAGGAGAGAGCCCGTCATTTATTGGAGATGTTTTTGTGTAAGCGCGATGATGCGGAGGACATTGCAGTTTTTGACAAATCCCGTGATGCCTTGACCTATGCCTCATCGTATTCTGTGGATATTGCCTTTCTCGATATCGAAATGCCTGAGTTAAATGGGATTGATTTGGCAACAGAATTTTTGGCTTTGGAATATGTTCCCGCGGTGATTTTTATTACGGGTTACAGCCAGTATGCTTTGGCTGCCTGGGATGTGGATGCCGTTGATTTTATCGTGAAACCCTTCAGCGCCGAAGATGTAAACCACGGGATTGCCCGGGCAATCAAAATATCGAATTTGAGGCAGCGGCAACGGGTGGAGATCCACTGCTTTCCTACCTTTCAGCTGTTGGTGGACGGCGTTCCCGTGCCGGTGCAGCATAAAAAATCCACGGAATTACTGGCGTATCTGGTTCATCATCGCGGCGCTTGGGTCACGATGAGTGATGCTGTGGCTGCCTTGTTTGAAGATAAAAACGGCGAGAAAGCGAAAAACTACTTCCGCCTGATTTTATACCGCCTCAAACGAATGCTAACGGAATACGGTATTGATGATTTGCTGATGACCAAGCCCGGTTGTCTTAGGGTGAATCCCGACCGGTTCTCCTGTGATTACTACGGCTATCTAAACGGCGAAGGCAATCTCTTCCACGGCGAGTACCTTACGGAGTATGCCTGGGCGGAATTTACGGTGGGTTCGCTGACCAATCGATAAAAATAAAAAGTATGGATTTAAAAGCCGCTTTCTTGCGTTTCCGCAGAAAAGCGGCTTTGTTTTGATTTTTGCTGTAACGGTTTTGTAACGACAATATTTTATAATGATGGAAAAGCTATCCACCGCAATATAGGGGATACGAGGTATATTGCAGTTATAAAAGAGATAGCGTATGAAAGGAAGGGACATTATAATGGAACATTTGCTTCAGACGCCTTTCGTAAGAGGTAAAAAGGCATTATTATTTACCTTGATCGTGATGGCGGTTTTGTCTTTTATGGTTGGTTTTGCAGGCACTACCGATGTTTATGCCGATTGTGGCGTAAGTGAAGGCCCTACGGCAATTTTTGAAGGCCGTGCCACCGGTACCCATGACCTCACCGTATATAATGATAAGATTGCCTTTTCCATCGCCGTGGACTCCAATAATTACTGGAACATGACAAAAGGGAGCATTCTTGATCTCGGTATCCGGGGCGGCGCTGGTACCGCCGGGGATATGGGAGTTAATATCATCAACGATATTGAATTCTTAAATGATCTTTGGACCTCCACCGGTACGTATAACGGTACGGATCTCAGAAACGATATCACCGTAGATGTGACGGAAAATACCGCCGCTAAGGTTGTTATTACGGTGCATACCCGCTATTGGGTCGCGGATGCCGATAAAAACAGCGTTGATGACGCGACACAGTATGGTACGACTCAAGCACCTCTTAATGTGACGATTACCTATACTTTGGAAGACGGCAAAAATTACATCGGTCTTGGCTGCGACATTGAAAATCCCACTGCCAACAAGGTGACTTACAAAGATATGTACAGCGGTTTTTCCATTACAACCAAAGCCGCCAGTATGTTTGGGCCCTATGGCTTCTATCCTGATACCAAGGTAACCGGGATCGCCATCGGCAGCGATGAAAGCGTTCAGGAATACTTTGGTAATTTTGTCGTTTCCTACAGCAATAATTATGCTGTTTCTTTGGAAATGGATAACGCCAATGCCTATAAAGGTTCTACCGGATATAAAGATCTTTATACCTTGCAGGATCTTGTTCCCGGAAATCATTATCACTATGTCGGGGAATCACTGGCTTCCGATGAATCGGAAACTGCGACCTTGATTAATCGCTACATTGACCGCAATCACATTTCGGCGGATGATTACTCCACCATCAATGGCAAAGTCCTGGATTCCGATGGCAATCCTGTGGCCGGCGCCTATGTGATCGCGGAAAAAACCGGCGTTTATGCGAAGACGGCGAAATCCACGGGCGTGGCCGGCGCTCCCGATGTTGCGGTTGCTAATATGCAGCCCTTCGTCTGGGACATCACCGATAAAAACGGCAACTACTCCTTTGATTTACCCAATACCGGCTTTGATGACGGTACCGACAATATTTTGGGGAACGGGAACTATACCTACAAATTTAAAGTAGAAGCTGCCGGATATACTTCCGTGACCAGTACGGAAATGAATCTGACGGAAGATACCACAAAAGATTTCACTTTGGACGACGGCGCGAAAATTACACTGAAAGCCGTAGATGAAAACGGTTTTTCCATTCCTTTTAAAGTTTCCATTTCAGGTGTTACCTCGGAAATGAAAACCTTAGGCGGTACTACCTACTTTTCCGATGCATTAAATATGGAAGCCCCCTATACCATCAGCTTTACAATGACCAAAGGGAATAAAATTACCTTTACGGCATATTACGGTACTGATTTTGAATCGAAAGCCGCCACGTATACCACGGATGTAACTGACAGCGGCGTGAACTACACCTTTACGATTCCGACGCTCATTGATCCTGAAAGCACGGGCTGGTATTGCGCCGATAATCACCAACACTCTGATTTTGGGGACGGCGCCACCACCCCGCAAAATCTCTTCCGGGCGGAAATCGCGGCGAAGCTTGATTTTATCACCATCTCCGACCATGATTCCCGCGTGCATAATCAGTCCATGGCGGCGATGGCGGCCAAATTGGGCATACCTTTCCTCAGCAATATTGAAGTATCTCCTGGCTGGGGTCACTGGGGTCTCCTCGGTGTGTCTTACGGCGCCGGTTTGGAAGATTCTCCTGTGGACGCCACAACGGCAACTCCCCAGGATATCATCACCGCGGGTCACGAAGACAACGCCCTGGTGATTGTCCATCATCCCTATTCCGATTACGGCTTCCTTTATAATCAGGCCAGTGTTAACGGCGGTACCGACGAGGGTTGGGACGGTTTTGATCTCCTTGAAATCCAGCCTACTGTAGATCTCAGCGGAATTAACACAGTACTCACCGATGAAGCCTGGGATACCATTGACCTTGATCAGCTCAACAGTACCATAACTTCGGTGGGTGTTTCCAACATGGACGCGAAAACCTTTGTGTCGGCAATGGCATTTTGGAATGAAGGTGTAAAAAAGTACTTCAGCGCCGGCTCCGACCAACACGACGCAACTTCTGCCACGCTTTATCCAGGGATTATTCGCATGTATGCGAATCTTGGCAACGGCAGTAACAAGCAAACAGAATGTACCACGGACAATTATCTAAAGGCTTTGACCGACGGAGATGCTTATGTAACAGAAGGTCCTATTTTGATGCCGGACAGCAATACGGAATTCGGGTCGACGCAAATTGTAAAAGATGGCA
Organism: uncultured Peptococcaceae bacterium; assembly: GCA_937919295.1. Lineage (GTDB taxonomy): Bacteria > Bacillota > Dehalobacteriia > UBA7702 > UBA7702 > UBA7702. Next base: position 12,852 of record CALFRX010000193.1, read on the forward strand.
GCTCTCTGAACTTCAGCATGGACGTAGAAGCGGTGAACGGCCTTTCCTCTGTTACACTGTGGAGCAGGGGAGAAGCCATAGAGACATTGAATTTTGATAATTCTTCCGCTAAGCAAAGCATTAAATTTACAGTAACCCCGGATGGCGCTACCGATCATTTGTGGTACAGCTTTACCGCTGTCGACGCCAAGGGTAATTATGCCATTACCAATCCTGTATGGGTAGAGACGTACACTCTTTTCAGCGATGTTTCGGAAAGCAATTGGGCAGCTCAGGCTGTATACTCTTTGGCAGCCAAAGGTTATGTCAACGGCTATCCCGGCAGTGATAAGTTCTTGCCCAACGCGACCATCACGAGAGCGGAATTCTGCCAAATCATCGCCGCCATGGGCGACTTTACGGCCATCGAAAAAGTTACCTTTGATGACGTAAAGAACGGTAGCTGGTATTATAAAGCGGTTAAGGAATTGGCAAATGCCGGGATTGTCCTGGGTGAAGGCAACGGGAAATTCAATCCCAACGCACAGGTTACGAGAGAGCAGATGTTCGTGATCATTGCCAGAGTGGCGGGGATCGATGTAAGCAAAAATTATCCCATGGCTGGTTTTAACGATATTGGCAGCGCTTCTTCTTGGGCAACCGCCTATATTAACGCTTTAACCGTAAATGATCTGATTCATGGCTATAAAGATAATACGATTCGGGCGAAAGCAACTGCTACCCGTGCCGAAGCATGCCAGGTTATTTATAACACGATTTATTGATTCATCAACATTTGCCAAAGTTTGTGTTAGCATCGCCTCTAATCCCTCCGATCATATAACCGAACTTGGTATTAGGACTCCCGCTAAATGGCGGGAGCCCTTTATTTAGGTAAATACGCCTTTGTTTTTTGTTGATTCTATTATATAATGTGTATTATCTAAGGGTAAATAAAGAAGGCGGTGATTTTTTGGGTCAATACAATACAGTGATTTTTGATCTCGACGGCACCCTCCTTGATACGATAGCGGATTTAACCGACAGCGTTAATTATGTACTGTCGGCTTACGGTTTTCCTTCCCGCAGCAGGGCGGAAATTCGCTCCTTTATCGGGAACGGCGTCCGCAAGCTGATGCAGCGGGCTGTGCCGGAGCAGATCGGCGACAGCGTTTTTGCAGAGCTGTTTGCTACCTTTAAAACGTATTATATGGCCCACTGTGCAGTCAAAACCAGGCCCTATGACGGCATCCCCGAACTGTTGCGGGAGCTGAAGGCCGCTGGGTTTCGTCTCGCTGTGGTCTCCAATAAGCAC
>CALFRX010000194.1 GCA_937919295.1 uncultured Peptococcaceae bacterium
GCCCAATCGCCGACCCAGCCGGCTCCGATGGTGATACAGGCTACTGCGGCCAAAGCAATATATGCGCCGGCAAGGAGACCGGGCAGAATCAGTTTGCCAACAGACATTTTCCCCTTCTTTTCGCCAAGGGTTGAAACTGTCTTCGCAATTTCATTGGGAGCTAAAAAACTCATAGTATTCTCCTTCTTTCGTGCAATAATGCGAAACAACGGTAAGCGCGGAATTCCCTCCCGCAACTGCTAACGATTTTTTGTAAAGCGTCATTTTTATGATAAGAAATGATTTCAGCACCGACGTTTGCAAGGGATCGTTATTCCGTTGTACTCTTTGATTCATCCTTTTTCATGCCGGCGGTGAGGCTTTCCGTAGCTTCACGCCGGTCTTTGTTCACTTTTACGCGTTTCGCGATGAACACGCTGATTTCCCACAAAAGAAGCATAGGAAAGAGGAGCAGAAGTTGTGAAATAATATCCGGAGGTGTCAAAATCGCCGCCAAAATCGCTAAAATCACGATGACATACTTCCGCGACTTCACCAATATCGCAGGAGACAAGATGCCGATTTTGGTAAGGATATACACCGCCAAAGGCAACAAGAACACTAAGCCGAAAGGAATGATGAAGCTCATCATATAGCTGACCACCTTACTGATGGAGAGCATCGGTTCGGCAGTACCGCTGCCAAAGGAAATAAAGAAATTGATGCTTAAACCCAATACGGCAATAAAGGCGAAGCAAACGCCGAGAATAAAAAGAAAAAGGGAGGAAAAATACACCGCGGCAAACATTCTTTTTTCATTGGCATACAAGGCCGGGCGCAGAAAGCGCCAGAAAAAGAAGGAAATAACGGGAAAGGAAAGTACAAACCCCGCAATGAAGGAGACTTTCATTTTCACCACCCAAACTTCGGTCAAGGTCGTATAGACCAATTCCACACCGATCTTGCGGATCGGCGCCAAGAGTATATCCATCAGCGGATCGCAAAAAAACGCGAAAACAAGCACAAAGCTTACAGCTAAGACGATCACGCAATACACCAAAGTTTTACGCAACTCATTCAAATGCTCTATCAGCGCCTGCTTCGTATCTGCCAATGGCCTCACCTTCTTCTTACGAAATTATAAGCTTATTATGCGTCAGGCTCGGAATTTTTAGCTTCTTTTTTTTCAGTATCTTCCGCAGATGCCTTCGCTGCCTGAGGAGAGGCCTCGTCGGTATCTTTCACCTCTTCTTTAAACTCTTTGATGCCGCGTCCCAGGTTTTTGCCGACACCGGCCAACTTGGAACCGCCAAAAAGGACAAGCACCAAAACGATGATCAGAAGTATTTCCCATACACCAAGTCTCATAAGAGCATCCCCCTTCTGCCAACTTCTCGGCAAGAATAACGTGTTTATTCAGAAACACTGTTTTGTTCGCTTTTGGACAAATGGATGATCCCTGTCGGCGGACGGCTGACGATATCCGGTTTTTCGTCGTTTTTCCCCTGGTTGACGGGAAGGTTTTCAATGGCGAATAAATAGACCAAAACCACCAAAGCGGTAAGACCGATAACGATCCAAATTTCCGTCCATTTGGGGAAGTAGGATACGTTGGCATAGTCCGCCATACCTACAAAAACGAAATCAAAACGGTTGATTAAAACCCCTAAAATACCGCAACCGGCGGCAATCAACTGATACATGGATTTCTTGATCATGGGGCTGAAAATCAGTACCGCGGGAACAAGGGAACCCACAATAAATTCCACGAGGAACATATTCCCGGAAGCAGAGCCGGAAAAGACTTCGGTCCAAGCGCCGCGTACGGAAAGGTCGACGAATTTCAATACGATGTAGATGAGGATGAAGGCACCGGCAACCCGTAATAAGCTCCTGATCATGGCATCATCGGAGGTCTTTTTATAGTGACGGTTGTGGACATAATATTCCGCCGCCACAAAACAAAGACCGCCGGAAAATGAGGTGATCAAACAAGCCCAAGGCAGGAATTGCGAATACCAAATCACGTTCAGTTTTGTCGGCATCGCCAGGTAAAGCGCGCCATATGCCGCTTCTTGGCCAAAGGGAATGATACAGGCCAAAAGGACAAAGAAAGGCAGGAAAAACCGGGTAATATGCTTCACCCAGGATTTATAACGGTCGCCCCAAACCTCCAAAAGTTCAAATACCTGCACGATGATGTAAAGGGTAATGCAGATGGCTACTTCGTAAAGGGGCGAGGTAAAGGCTCCCGAAATAAAGAACCAGTAGAAGTTATCCCAACGCCCGATTTCAATAAAGAGAATCAGGAACACCAGGACATAACAGAAAAATGACATCAGCAAGGCTCTGCGAGCCAGCGGCTTGAATTTTTCCACATGGAAAATGTGGGTAAGAATGGCCACCGCAAAACCGCAGGCGCCCAAGGCGCTGAGAATCAGATCCATATAGATCCAGAAACCCCAGGGCCATTCGTCAGACAAATTCGTGGTGGCTCCCAAGCCGTTGATAAGGCGGTAGATCAAAATGAAGATGCCGAACACCGCTAAAAGCAAAAGGATCCAACGCGTCAGTGTAAAGCGAAAACTTGCTTTTTTATTGATCTTGAGGGTATAATCAAACATTATTTTCGCCTCCGTTCTCACTGGCTTTTTCTTCTTCAATTTTCAGTCTGCGTTTGGTATAAAGGCCGATGGCGCTAAAGGCAGCGGCCGCTCCCAAAAATACCCCCGGTTTCCACTTGGTGTAATCGTGGACAATCCCGGGTATGCTCTTCTTCGGCACGGAAGCGGGAAAGCCCAATTCCGCGAAAGGAACATCGGAGATATACAGCCAACGGGTACCCCCCGCCTGTTTTTCACCATAGACCTCATTGACGTAATGGGTCGCTTCCATATTTTCCGTGGCCGCGGAAGTGGCAATGATGGCGTGGGCCTTTTCCAGCAGTTCGTCGCGGTCGCCGAAAATCAGGGCGCCGGTGGGACAAACCGAAACGCAGGAAGGAGTTTCCCCCTCCGCCAATTTGTCAGCGCAAAGCTGGCATTTCATCACTGAAGGGAAGACCTTATTCCATTCGTATTTCGGCACGTCAAAGGGGCAGGCGATCAGGCAATAGCGGCAACCCACGCATTTTTTGGGGCTATAAACCACCGCGCCGTTTTCGTCCACGGTAATGGCGTTGGCGAAACAAACCGAAGCGCAAGAAGGTTCCAGGCAGTGCATACATTGGCGTTTGGCAAAACGGAATACGTTTTGGCCCGCATTGTTTTCAATAGTGTGGTACTGAACGACGGTCCAGCTATCCGCACTCAATTTTGCATCAAATCCGTGAGCATTGTTTTCTCCGAATTCAAGGTCATTCCATAGTTTGCAGGCAACGGTACAGCTGCCGCAACCGATACACTTGGCAACGTTGAATAAAACAGCACTGTTACTACTCATCAATGCTCACCTCCTATTCCAATCCCGAGAAGTAAGTATCGACATAATCCGAGGTATCTTTCGGATGGACCGACTTACTTCTGTCGATGTACTTGGTGTGTAAAAGCAATTCCGACATTTCGCTCAAAGGTTCGCCGAGGAATTCCTTGTACAAAATAGCAATTTCAGAATTCTTGTAGCTGACCCTATTCGCTTTTTCCATGGCCTCGTCGGCAGCGTAAATGGAATCAATGCGGGCTTTGCGCACATGATCCGTGGGCGGTACCGTTTCTCTGGCCTGACCGCCGCCACCGATGCAACCGCCGGGACAGGTCATAACTTCCAAGAAGTGAAGGTTGGCACGTTTGCCCTGTTTAATTTCCTCACAGAGGGTACGGGCAGCGTGTAACCCGTTACAAACCGCTACATTAAGGGTGCCAAAACCGGGAACTTCGAGGCTGGCTTCGGCATAACCGTCAAGGTTATCATCGCGGACGGGTGTCAGATGATAGAGGTCTTCCGGCGGATCCTCGCCGGTGACGAGGAAATACGCGGAGCGAATCGCCGCTTCCATAACACCACCGTTGTTGGCAAAAATCACCGCGGCGCCGCTGCCTTCGCTGAGGATGGAGTCGAATTTACCATCGGGTAAATTGACAAAGTCGATACCGGCGGATTTGATCATCTTTGCCAGTTCTCTGGTGGAGAGGACATAGTCGTTATCCATCATATTGCCATAGTCGGTGCCTTCGTTCTCTTCCCAATAGCGTTTTGCTCCATTCATTTCGGGACGCTTGGCTTCAAATTTCTTACAGAGACAGGGCGGCACGTTCACGACCACAATCTTATCGGGATCGATTCCTTTTTTCTTTGCCCAATACGTCTTCACCAGGGGTCCCATTTGCGCCACAGGACTTTTCGTGGAAGAGATGTTGGGAATTAATTCGGGATAATAGAATTCAATAAATTTAACCCATCCGGGACAGCAGGAAGTAAATTGCGGCAGAACGCCGTCATTGGTAAGACGATGAACCAATTCGCTGCCTTCCTCCATGATGGTGGAGTCCGAAGTAAAGTCAATATTGAATACGTAATCCACGCCGAGTTGGCGAATGGCCGAAACCATTTGTTCCTGTGCCCAAGTACCCGCTTCCAAACCGAATTCCTCGCCAATTGATACACGCACACCGGGAGAAATGGTTACCACCACAATCTTTTCGGGATCGTTGATCGCTTCATTGACCTCGTCAATATAGCTCTTTTCCTGAATAGCGCCGGTGGGGCACCACAAACTGCATTGTCCACAATGGACACACATAAAAGTATCCAAGACAGGCAATTTATAGAAATCATGAATCGTCTGCGTGTTCTGACATACTTCAATACACTGTCCGCAGAGGATGCATTTTTCGTCGATGCGCATGATCGACGGATTATCGGGATCAATGGGAATACGCCCCTTAGCATTGACCGGGTAGTTACCGCTGTTGCGGTATTGAGTCGGCAACCAATTATCATTGCCTCCTACTTTATCCACAACATCGCAACCGGTGAGGGCCGCCATGGTACCGGCGGCGGCGGTAAGTCCCAAGAATTGCCGCCTTGTTAGTTTGGGATCGATTTTTTCCTTTTTATTTCCCTTACTCACTGAGAGGTTTCCCCCTTTCTAAAAAGATTTTACTTTTTCTTCTGCAAAAGATCCGCTCCCTTTTTAACGGGATTGGTCTTTAACTCTTTGATATCTTGTATTGGTTTGATTTCCGTTTCGATCTCTTTTTTGAGATCACTGACAGGGTTTATTTTATCAACTTCGGATTTTACTGAATCTACCATTTCCTTTACGTCGGTAACGGCTTCTTTCATATCGTTTAATGGGGTGTCTTCCGCGCTTTCATTGACAAAGGTCTTCATATCCGCCACAAAATTTTGGGCTTTTTTGACGGCTTTGCCCAAACCGCGGGCGACTTTGGTCATTTCTTTCGGTCCCAACACCAAGAAGGTGATGAGCAAAATAACCATAAGCTCGGCAAAACTGATGTTGAACATAAAATCACCCTAACTGAAATCTTTTTTCTTCCGACTGCGTTATTTTGCTTTCCGCTTCATTGCTTTGCGTTCCGCTTTCGGCGGCACATAGGGAATGCCCAACCGTTTCGCATCATGATCGCGGCCGAGGAAGTAGTTGACCCAGGAGGGCTTCTGGTAAAGTTTCCAGTCGCAGGGCGCTACGGAATAGGCAGACAATTCCTGTTCCAGTCCATACCCTTTCAGGCGGGTATAGGCTTTGACGTAGATGCATTTCTTTTTCCCGGGATATACTTCGCACCAGCCATCACGGCTGCCGCCGCAGGGGCCGTTCCTCTGATGTTTGGGACATTTGGACATCGGACAGGCGTATGCCGTATGAGTCATGGCGCAATCGCCGCAGTCTTTGCAGTCATAAAGTATAACCTTTGCCATATGTTCGCAGAAATGATAGGGACGTTCCACTTTGGTATCGTCGATGAGTTTGTAGAAACCGCGCATGAAGTTGAAAAGGTTTTTCCCCGGCGTCATCATCAGCCAGTGGGTAAAATGGGAAAGATGATAGATCCCGCCCACGCGGAATTCTAAATTATCAGGATCAATTTCCGTATGTTTTTCCGAATTTAGACCCGTTTCGGGATCTTTCTGATAATAATAGAAACCGTTTTTCATGGGATAATCGAATTCATCTATATAGGATTTCCAATTTCCCGCGTACTTTTCGCCTTCGACGATAATATAATCCATATCAGCGGCGCTCATGCCGTGGCCGCCGATGTGAGCGCCGGCAAAGCCGATGCCCTTCATGATGCCGTACATTTTCGCCGCCCGGATCAATCTTGCTTCCTTGCCCTTATCTTCCGCCTGTTTTTCTTTTTCAAGCTGATGCAGAAGCTTATCGGTGACGACAGCACCGGGAATCCCGTTTCTGTTCATCAATCTCCCTGCACCGAAGGGCAAAATGTAAATATTGCCAACCAAAGGTACGTTCAGCCCATTTTCTTTCATAAACTGGAAGGTTTCATGGAATTTCCGCATGTCATAGCCCAACTGGCAAATGATGAATTGCGCGCCGCCGTCCCTTACCTTTTTGATCAGTTTGTTGTACTGCCCGATCTGTTCGGACTCCTGGCTTTTGAAAGGCGATACGGCACAGCCGTAAAAGAAATCGGCAGGTTGGTTTTTAATGGTTTTGGGACCGACCTGATATTCCAGGCCGTCGTTCATCGAGGCAATCAGATTGCAGCACTGAATGGGGTCAATGTCGAACACTGGTTTGGCACGGCCTCCAAAAGCATCGTTGACGTAGTCGCCGGTCATCACCAGCAAATTACGGATGCCGCTTCTGTTCATCGCGTAGAGCTGACTCTCCATTTGGGTTCTGTTTTTATCCTTGCAAGTAAAATGAACCAGAGGCTCAATTCCCAAATCCAGAATCTCTTTGCCCAAATTCTCCGCTAAAATCGCGGGATTGCCGCTGGGACAGTCCGTAATGGTGATGGCGTGGATCCGGGGATCTTTCGCCCCTGCCTTGGCGGTTTCAATTGCTTCGATCTGGGCTTTTTCATTGGCGCCACGACCGGGAACAATTTCCCAGGTTACCGAAAAAGTACCGGGATCCAAGAGAGATTCCTTAAATCTGTTGGTCACGTGGTTCAACTCCTTTCGTCACCTTAGAAGAAATTATCTAAGTGTTTTTTCAGCAGCCATGATCACATGTTTTGCCAATACGGAAGTGGTAACACTGCCCACGCCGCCGGGAACCGGAGTAATGGCGTCCACAAGGTTTTCCGCATAGGCGTAATCGACATCCCCCACGATTTTCCCGGGGTTGTTGGGATCCGCGTTGATCCCCACGTCGATGACGATCTGACCTTTTGCCAGGTGCTTTTCTCCCACTAAGTTGGCTTTTCCCGCCGCGGAAATAATCAGCTCCGCGTCCTTACAGGGGGTGGAGACATCTTTCGTAAAGATATGACACACCGTTAAGGTGGCGAAACGGTTCAGCAGCAGTACGGAAAGGGGTTTTCCTACCACCGCGCCCCAACCCACCAAAGCGACTTTCGCACTCTTAACGGGGATATGATAATAATCCAATATTTCCATGACCGCCTGAGCAGTACAGGGGGGGAACCCGTCCTCACTGCCGTCGTAAACCAAACCGCTGTTGATGGTGGTCATTGCGTCGATGTCTTTTTCCGCAATCAGCGTATTGCAGACACGGTCATAATTCAAATGCTCGGGCAACGGACGGAATAACAGCACACCGTGAACGTCCTTTGCGTCGTTGAGTTCTTCGATGGCGGCAATCAGCTTTGCTTCTTCCACATCCGCCGGTAAAATAACATTTCTTACGGCAATGCCTAAAGTTTCCGATTTTTTCATGGCGCCTTTTTCGTAAGCAATATCGCTTTCTTTTTCCCCCACCCGTACAATGGCTAAGGTTGGGGTAACGCCGTTATCTTTTAACGCCGCAACACGTTTTAGAAGGTCTTCTTTCAAGGCCGCAGCAACTTCCTTGCCGGATAAAATTTTTGCCATAATGTCCTTCCTTCCTTTCGTCTACTGGATCTGTTTTGCCACTTCATTATAAATGGTGTCCGCCTTATCGCCGTAGGCGGCCAGCATTTCCCCTGTTCTCTCGTTGATAGAAGAGGCCTTTTCTTTGTTTTGCATGGACTTCGTATTGATATAAACATTCAAAGACGCACCGTAAAGGGCGGCTTTGCAGCAGAGAACGCCGACTCCCACATCACTGACGAGGAGAGGATTCCCTATTTTCAGGAATTCCGCCAAAACGTCAATGGCTTCACAACAGAGTTCCATGATCTCTTCCGGGACGCGGCAGGCGTTAACGGTAGCTTCCTCCATCACCCTTGTCTTCTCCGCCCGTTGTTCTTCGGTATCCTCTTTCATGCCGTAAGCTTTAGAAAGTGGTGTAAAGTTCTCAGCGTCGTCATCCATGAGACTTAAAAACTTATTCTGTAGAGCATCACATTTTTCCTGTAGGGAAATAATGGAGTCCTCTACATCCGCAAATTTTTTCTTACCTTTGGTAAAACTCCCTACCATATTGCCGAGGGCGGTGCCTACAGCCCCTACCAGAGCTGAGGCACCGCCGCCGCCGGGAACGGGAGCTTTTGCAGCCAATTCCGTGATCACTTGATCACAGGTCTTTTCAGCAAATCGCATCGCTGCTCCCTCCTATCTTTTTTAGAACAGGCCTTTGACCGCACCGGTCGCGGTATCCACGTCGACCTTCATATAGGCCGGTCTGGAACTGGTACCGGGCATCAGGCTGATCGTACCCGCCATGGGGCAGAGGAATTTGGCGCCGCCGTATACCAATACGTCACGGATAGGCAGCTTCCAGTTTTTGGGCACGCCTTTCAAGGTAGGATCATGAGACAAGCTTAAATGTGTTTTCACCATCATGGTAGAGAAATCTTTGTACTTGGGGTCCGCTTCAAAGCGTTTCGCTTTTTCGGTCGCAAGATCGGACCATTCTACGCCGTCCGCGCCGTAAACTTCTTTGGCGATGAGTTCCACGCGTTGACGCAGGGGAACATCCAAGTCATAGAGGAATTTGAGATCCACAGGATCTTTGCAGGCATCAATAACCGCATCGGCCAAATCCAAAGCGCCCTCGCCGCCGTATCTCCAATGATCGGATTTCGCGCAGCGGACACCCATTCCATCACAGGTTTTACGGATGAGGTTGATTTCCGCTTCGGTATCACTGCTGAAGCTGTTGATGCAGACGACGGGGTTGATCCCTGATTTTTTAATGGTATTGATATGATGAATGAGATTGCACATGCCCTTTTCGAGGAGACCAAGGTTTTCCTTGGTATATTCGTCAGGCAAGGGACGACCAGGAACCACAGTGGGGCCGCCGCCGTGCATTTTAAGGGCACGGACTGTGCAAACGAGAATTGAGACATTGGGAGTCAAACCGGAAATACGGGATTTGACGTTCCAGAATTTTTCAATTCTCGTTTGCACAGTC
>CALFRX010000195.1 GCA_937919295.1 uncultured Peptococcaceae bacterium
CCATGCTGCCCATCATAAAAAAGGATTCCATGATAAAGAGGCAGCAGGCTTCCCCCTCCACGGTGGCTTTGCCGCAAATCACCGCTTCCTTTTCTCCGGCCACATTCTCCGTTAACGTCAATTTTTGGCGGTAGCCGGGAAAAGACAGGGGATCTTCCGTTTGCAGATCATGATCCATCTCCTGAAAACTGCCGGGATCGGCAAAAAAATGCAGTCGCTGACGGGCATTCATACGAAAATGATGACCGCAGTTGGCGCAACAATGATGATTCGCCCACAGCTGGCTTAGGGGTACCTGACGGCGGCAGTTGGGACAGGACTCTGACGGTTCGTTTTCATCGGGGGCGATGGGAACCGCCTGGCGTCCCCCTTTTTCCAGTTCGTTTTTAGGTTGAAAGGTAAATTTAATAAAAGTCAAAGGTTTTCACCTCATTTATTGAAAAAATCCAAGTTATAGTCTCCGCTCATGAAATCGGCGCTGCCGACAATGGCGATCTGTTCCGCGATGTTGCTCTTAACACCGTCAATCACCAACTCACAGAGGGCGGCTTTCATCTTACGCAAAGCCTCTTCCCTGGTATTGGCGTAGATCACTAATTTGCCCAAAAGGGCATCGTAATACGGTGTGACCTGGGCCCCCGCGGTCAAATACGTATCGAAACGCACGAAGGGGCCGCCGGGTACATGCAGAAAACCGACTTTGCCGGGGGAAAGCGCATTGATACGGCATTCGATGGAAGAACCCCTAAGATCGATCTCCTCCTGAGTAAAGTCGAGTTCAATACCGCTGGCAACGCGAATCTGCCATTTGACGAGGTCAATCTGGGTCAATGATTCGGTGACGGTATGTTCCACCTGAAGCCGGACATTCATCTCCATAAAATAGAAGTGACCGCCGCTGTCGTATAAAAATTCCAGCGTACCGACGCCGACATAACCGACTTCCCGCACCGCGCAGCAAACTTTGGCGAAAATATCCCACCGTTGGGCGTCATTAACGGCTGGAGAAGGCGACTCTTCGATCAGCTTTTGGTTTTTCCGCTGGATGGAACAGTCCCGCTCCCCAAGGCAGACGACATTTCCCGCCTCATCGGCGAGAATCTGCATTTCAATATGCCTGGCCGGGTGAACGTATTTTTCCAGATAGACGGCGCTGTCGCCAAAGGCCGCCTCACCCTCTGCTTTGGCGGCCAAAAAAGCATTGCTTAATTCATCCTCGTTACGGACGAGGCGAATGCCGCGACCGCCCCCGCCGGAGCGGGCTTTGAGCATCACCGGATAACCGATTTTTGCCGCCGCCAAGGCAGCGTCGTTCAGCGAAGCCAGAACAGCGGTACCGGGGATCCCCGTGAGGCCGGCAGCGGACATGATCTCTTTGACCGCGGCCTTATCGCTGAGGCGCTCCATATTTTCCACGGTGGGGCCGATGAAGGCAATATTATTTTGAAAACACATTTTGGCAAAATGTGAATTCTCCGATAGAAAGCCATAGCCTGGATGAACGGCTTGAGCTTTGGCGGCCAATGCCGTGCTGATGATCCGCTCTTCGTTGAGATAGCTATCGGCGGCGTCGGCTTCGCCGATGCAATAACTCTCATCGGCCAAGGCCACATGAAGAGATTCCGCGTCGGCTTTGGAATAGACGGCCACCGTGGCAATGCCCATTTCCTTGCAGGCGCGGATAATGCGAACGGCGATCTCTCCTCTATTCGCGATCAATATCTTTGAATACACGTTATTCTCCTAAAATCGCAAAGGAAAACGCCGCGCTGACACAGAGCTTTCCTCTGACCGTGCCTTTGCCTTCGGCAAAATAAAAGGGCGGTTTCGCTTTTGTGATTCTGCATTCTGTTTCCAAAACGTCTCCCGGTCTTACGGGAGACTTGAAGCGCACATTGTTTAAACCGGTGTACATGGGCGTTCTATCCTTGGTCGTCTCTCCGCGCAACAGCACACAAGCGGATTGGGCGAGAATTTCGCAGAGGATCACGCCGGGAACCACCGGGTTACCGGGGAAATGGCCCTTTAAAAACCATTCGTCGCCACGGACAGTATATTTGCCGTAAGCGATGTCTCCCACCTGCTCCGCTTCGTCAAGAAGCAGCATACTGTCGCGGTGAGGTAGTATTTTTTTGATTTCTTCCTGATCCATCCCACTACTCCTTTTTAAAACGAAAAAGTCTCTGGCCGTAATCGACCACTTGGTTGTTGGTCACACAAATTTCGCTGATCACGCCGTCTTCCTCGGCGGTGATTTCGTTCATCAGCTTCATTGCCTCGATGATACAGATCACATCGCCCTTTTTCACCGCGTCGCCCACTTGGACGAAGGGCCTGGCGTCTTCGGCGGGAGCGGCGTAAAACACACCCACCAAAGGAGAAAAAATATCGTGTTCATCCCCGGAATTGCTTATGGGCACCACCGGCAGCACCGGTTCCTGGGATAAACTTACGCTCCCCGTTAAATTCCGTTCCAAACGCAGCATACAGCCGTTTTCACTGACTTCCAAGCCGGTCAGGCCGAGCTCCGTCATCAATGCCGCATATTTTCGAATTTTCTTTTCTTGCATTTTTTCCGTTTTTTCCGTTTTTTCCATTAATCTAAATCTTCCTCTTGCTACAGGGTCAGATGGCGAGACCGCCGTCGACCCGCAGGACTTCGCCGGTAATGTAATCGGCACCACTGTCCGCCAAAAACGCGGCGGCGGCGGCGACGTCGTCAACGCTGCCCATGCGTTTTAAGGGGATACTCGCCACAAAAGGATCGGTTTCGTCAAAAGATTTCGTCATCTCCGTCTGAATAAAACCCGGCGCGATGGCGTTGCAGGTAATGTTTCTCCCGGCCAATTCCCTGGCCACGCTCTTGGTGAGACCGATCAGCCCCGCTTTGGAGGCCGCGTAATTGGCCTGCCCCGCATTACCCATCAGTCCCGCGATGGAGCTGATGTTGATGATCTTACCGCCTTTATTGCGGATCATCAGCGGCGTAACGTGACGGATCAAATGAAAGGCGCCTTTTAAATTGACATCAAGCACATCGTCAAAGTCACTTTCCTTCATCACGGCAACAAGGCCGTCTTTGGTGATACCGGCATTGTTGATGAGAATATCAATGGCACCGAAATCCTTTTTTACGGCGGCGATCGTGGC
>CALFRX010000196.1 GCA_937919295.1 uncultured Peptococcaceae bacterium
GAGTTCAGACGTGTGCTCTTCCGATCTGACGGGAAAGCAGATAATCTTCGGAAAAAATATCATTGTCGTTGCAAACATTTTTATTTTGGATATGCAATAGCTGTTTTTGGTAATTCCATTCATAAAGCGCTTTGTTTTCGTCAAGTCCTTCGTAACACTGCAAACGGATCAGTTCCAAGTCGAAGATACTTGCCAGCACTTTGGCGATTTCCGTTTTGCCGACGCCGGCGGCGCCTGTAATCAACAGCGGTTTTTGCAATTTCAGGGCAAGGAAAAGCGGCACGACGATACGGTCGTCGGCAATGTATTTTGCCGCCGCCAACTTTTCATGCAATTCATTTAGTGTTAAATTCATTTCTTCATTCAACTTCAATTTAAAAATCTCGTTTTTTCCGTACCATTGGTTTCAATGATACCACGTTCTATCGATATTTTCAGCTGTTCGGCAAAGATTTCCTGAATTTTCTGCATCAGGCAGCAAAGATTGTATTCTGCGCTCAAATATTTGCTTAACAGCTTGTCCCCTTCCATAACCTCACAAATTTCCGCCAAAGCATCATTGATTTCATCCACGCCGTCCCCGGCAATTTCCGCAAGTTCCAGGGCAAATTGCCGCGCCCTGTATTCTCTCAAAACTTCTCTTGCTTTGGGGGTCATTTCGATTTCCGACTTTGTTTCTAAAAATTCGCTGTATTCCTGACTCTCTTTGATCGAGACGGCCAGCGCCGCGGTTTTATCGAAAATATCCATTTCCGCACCTCCAAGGTATATGCTCCAAACACTTTCAAACACTCTTTTTATTATTTCTATGTCATTCGACATTTACCTGCTAAAAAAGTAAAGAGTTAAAATTTTACAACATTATGATAAAAAACCGTCACTTTCCACCAAAACTGACGACAAAACACGAGCCCAAGCCGGATTATCCGCCTTTTTTCGACAAATCAAAGAGCGAAAAGATCATCACCCGGACGGAGCAAGAAACCGGGCTGAAGGAATTTTTGCGGAAGACAAAAGGTCGGATTTAAACAATAATAATATAGAAGAAAGTCAGCAACTTCAGGATATCCCCAGGGTAAATTTCCCCGGCGGTATCATAAGCGCTGACTTTGATTTTAGTTTCACAAAACACAAGTCCCCTGTCAAGGAAGCCCGCAAAGGGCAGACTATTTCATAAGAATAAATTTTTTTTATTCTTCGATACCCTGCTCCAACCAGGGACACTCAAGACAGCGGTATTCAGGCGTCATATCGGCAGGCAGAATGATCAGTTGCTGCCCGGCATAGACCGTATCACTGTCTCTCAGCGAGGCATTGGCCCGGCGCAGTTGTTTCGCCGTGGTTTGAAAGCGAGATGCGATGGAGTGCAATGTATCGCCGCGGCGCACCACATAGATTTCAGGGTACATGCGTTGACTTGGCCTTTCAAATTCCTCTTCCTCGCTTAGGGGCTCTTCGGCATTTTTACCGCGAATGGGAATGGTCAGCATCATGCCGGGTTCCACATAGTCGGCGTTAACAATCCGGGGATTGGCGCGAATGATATCATTGGCGCAGATGTCATACATCCGTGCGATCTGGTATACGGTATCCCCCTGCTGAACCACATAGCTGACGGATTCCACATAACCGGTGGGGACATGGATAACGGAACCGGGACGCAGTTGATCCTCCGTTTTAAGCTGCGGATTATTGCCTCTCAGCTCACCGAGGGAAACATGAAACATTTCGGCAATGGTCTCCAAGGTATTGCCCTGCTGTACCGTATAGTCGAGGCCGTCTTCATCCCTGTGGCAGCAGCTATGGCGTTCCACCGGCGGAATGATCACCATGGTCTGCCGATGAATCATATCCGGGTCGGTGATTTGCGGATTGGCCCGCTTGAGAGCTTCCAAGGTTGTGCCGTAAAGATTGGCAATACCGAAAAGCGTTTGTCCTTTTTGCACCAGATGAGGGCCGGGAATTTGCAGCCTTTGGTTGGGATAAATCAGGTCGGCACTGATGATATCGCGGTTGGCGTTTAAAAGAGCTTCCACCGGAACATTATACTTTTGGGCGATCTTATAGATCGTATCTCCCTGTTTCACCGTATAGGTAGCGATATCACCATTTTCCTGCCGGGGAATGGCGATTTTATCTCCGACGTCGATGTCGTCAGTATCGGTGATCTGGGGATTGATGCCGATCAGGGTTTCAAAATCCACATGATAGAGGGAAGCGATAAAATAAAGGGTTTCTCCACTTCTCACGTAATGAAAGCCGGGCAAATACAGCTGCATACCCGGTCTGAGCCGATTAGCGTCGGCAATTTGGGGATTTACCAACATCAATGTTTCAGGATTGATCGCGTAACGCTGGGAGATATTAAAAATGGTATCTCCGTGCTTCACGAAATAGAGCGCGCCGTTATTGACCCCCACGGCATTGGTCGAAGCTGTCGCCAGGGGCAGTCTCACGGTCTGTCCCGGAGAGATACAGTCGGCGTTTTTGATTTGTGGATTGGCGGTAATCAGGGCCTCTGCGGAAATACCATATTTCTGCGCGATCCGCCACAGGGTATCGCCGGATTGCATCGTATAAGACATCTGTGTCATTCTGCCGCCGCCAGCCAAAGGAACGTAGATCTTTTGCCCCACTTGAATGATATCAGCGTCTTCTATCTGTGGATTGGCTTTTAGCAACGCATCGAGAGAGAGATTGAATTTTTTGGCGATGGACCACATCGTATCGCCGGATTGCGCCGTATAAACGCTTTTACCGTTGATCATCGGCAAGGGGATATTGATCTCTTCTCCGGGGAAAATTTTATTGGGATCCTTGATCTGTGGATTGGCTTTGATGAGTTCTTCCAGGGAAACGCCGAATTTTCTGGCAATCATCCACAGAGTGTCCCCTTTCGCCAGCATATAAACCTGCATGATTGCACCGTCCTTTTCAATGTTTACTATTTACATTATGCGAAAGAAAAAAAATATTGCATGACCACAAAAAAGGCTCTGCCATAGCAAGAAGAAAACGTGAACTCACTAAAACGCAAATGATTAAAAAAATCCACCAATCGGATAACAAATATTTAAACTTTTACGGTAAAAATTTTCTACTCTAATTTTGCAACTCATCCCTTTACGTTTCACTCCAAATCTGTGATAATAAGGGTACAAAGTAGTGCAGATAAAAAAAGGCACACACTATGAGGAGGTATTTTTTACTATGGCAACATTAGAATCTGTATCCAACTGCGTCGTTACCGGTAATATTGGCGCTGTCACCGGTGAAGTCCAAGCTTTGATCGATGGTGGTGTAGCACCTGCTTCCATCATTAATGATGGTCTTATCGCTGGCATGAATATCGTCGGCCCCAAATTCAAAGCTGGCGAAATGTTCGTACCTGAAGTTCTCATGGCTGCAAAAGCTATGGGTGCTGGTGTTGAACTCGTAAAACCCTTACTCGCTGCTGGCGATATGCCTTCCATGGGCAAAGTCGTTCTCGGCACTGTTAAAGGTGACTTACATGACATCGGCAAAAACCTCGTTGGTATGATGTTAGAATCCACCGGTTTTGAAGTTGTCAACGTTGGTATCGACGTTGCTCCTGAAAAATTCTTGGAAGCCGCGAAAGAATCCGGCGCTACCATCGTTGCAATGTCCGCTCTTCTGACCACAACCATGCTGGCCATGAAAGAAACCGTTGATCTCTTCAAAGAAAACGGTCTCACCGATGTCAAATTGATTGTTGGCGGCGCTCCTGTTTCCAAAGAATTCGCTGATGAAATCGGCGCTGACGGTTTTGCTCCTGATGCTGCTACCGCTTGCGACCTCTGCAAAGAATTGCTTGCTTAATCAGTATACGCTTATCAAAAGAGACGGTCTTTACGACCGTCTCTTTTTTTACATGCTTTCTTTTTTGCGGAGCAGGACTTTGGCGTCAACGGC
Organism: uncultured Peptococcaceae bacterium; assembly: GCA_937919295.1. Classification (GTDB taxonomy): domain Bacteria; phylum Bacillota; class Dehalobacteriia; order UBA7702; family UBA7702; genus UBA7702. The sequence goes on from CALFRX010000196.1 coordinate 3,934, forward strand.
TGGGGTCATAAAATAATTCCAAAAAACAGTTGACAGATTGGGAGCCATTCATTATAATAGTCACAATATCTTTATATGTAAATTGCGATGACGGGGACAAAGAACTCAAACCCATGATTTTCAGAGAGCTGCCATATGCTGGAAGGCAGCAATCATGCTGATGTCGCACTCTCCCCTGAGCCGCCGACCGAACGACGTCATGTCCATTAGGAAGGACGGGACTCTGCCGTTAAAAGAGTAACGTATTCGCCGTAAAAAGCCGATATGTATTGAGCGGGTGTATTTTTATATACCAAAAAGAGTGGTACCGCGGATTTTCCGTCTCTATTAATTTAGAGACGGTTTTTTTATTGGGATAAGCGGCAGCCAAAAACCTTCTCAATACCGTGAAAAAAGAAAGTGAAGGTAAAAAAATGAAACAGATCCGAATTTTTGACACAACGCTTCGGGATGGGGAGCAGTCCCCCGGGTGTTCCATGAACTTAGCGGAAAAGCTGGAAATGGCGGAAGCCCTGGATAAACTCGGTGTAGACATCATTGAAGCCGGTTTTGCCATCAGCTCTCCCGACGATTTTCAATCTGTTAAAGCCATTGCCAAAGTGGTTAAAAACGCCGCCGTGGCTTCCCTTGCCCGCTGTACCAAAGAGGATATCGACCGCGCCTGGGAAGCGGTGCAGCACGCCGCCCGCCCCAGAATCCACGTATTCATCGCCACCAGCGACATTCATTTGAAACACAAACTGAAAATGAGCCGCGAACAAGTCCTCGTCCGCATCGCAGAGATGGTTGCTTACGCCAAAGCGAAATGCGACGATATCGAGTTTTCCGCGGAGGACGCCTCCCGCAGCGACCGCCAGTATCTCGTCAAGGCCTTTGAAACAGCCATCGCCGCCGGGGCCACCACGGTAAACGTCCCCGACACCGTGGGCTACGCCATGCC
>CALFRX010000197.1 GCA_937919295.1 uncultured Peptococcaceae bacterium
GCCCCAGCTGACAGAGGTGGAAACACCCCGCGCCCTAAACTACACCCATCCCTATGACCATTACACCTTGGCGATCAACGGCACCTGGCAGGTTTACAGGGAAGAAAAGAAGGCGCTGACCCTTGTGGATCTTAAAAACGACAGCACCCTGCGCTTCACCTTAGAAGTGGGCGGTATAGATGATCTGTCCCTCGCCGCCTGCGCCAAAAAAACCATGGATGCTGTGACAGAAAAACAGAATATGTCCTTCGACCCCGACAGTATCGCCGTAACCGGCGGTAAGGAAAAGGGTATTTGTTTTACCGGTACCGCCAAAGAGGGCGGCAAGAGCTATATCGAGAAATTTTTCATCTACCACCCCAATGAGGGCATCCGCTTCTACGCGGTTTATGCCCATCCCGAAGGGACGCCGGAGGACGAAATCCTCATTGCCGAAACCATCATCGGCTCTGTGACATTCTCCGACTTCAACCAGGTTTATGCCGATTATCTCCGTTAAATAAAACACGATACCGCATAAAAGCACAGAGCTTACCGCTCTGTGCTCCAGACTGTAGACAAAATGCGCGTCAGCGGATTTTGTCTACAGGATGATAGGCTGTCGAGAAAGGCTTCGTCTTTTCGGGCAAATACCTACGGCATTTGCTACCGAAGGACACTATCTTAACCTTGGCAAGCCCTTCGGCCTTTCCTAAGGTTAAGGGTCGGGCCGGTGAACGCATTGACCTGCGGCTGCGCCGCGTACCCGGATGTACGCAAACAGTCGCGGGGCAAGGGGTTCGCCGCGCATCAGACTTTGTCGACGGCCTAAAGCACAGAGCTTACCGCTCTGTGCTCTTTTATTGTATATACTCTGCGTATATCCGGCAGCCGCTTAAAGATCTTGAGGCTTGGGAGCCGTATATTCGCTTTGATATTTTTCCCAGCCATTATTCATAAAGCGGGAAGGAACCATCATGTTTTTTAGTTGAGCACAACCGGCAAAAGCGTTCTCACCGAGGAACATCACATCGTCCAAGGGGCCGATCTCCTTTAAATTCACACAGTCTTTGAAAGCGCTATTGCCGATGCCTTTGACCCGGCGAGGGAGCTTCACTTCCGTCAAACTGCGGCAACCGCAAAAGGTACACTTGCCGATGGTGGGAAGATTTTTGGGAATATGGATGGACGGTAAACTTTCACAATGGTAAAAAGCATAATTGCCAAGGAATCTTACACTGTCCGGCAGATCGATCTGCTCCAACTGTACACAGTTGGCGAAGGCGCGGTAGCCGATAAAATGTACCCTATCGGGTAGCACCACTTCTTTCAGATTGGCACAGCCGCTGAAAGCCTCTTCACCGATGGAACGCACGTCATTATGGATAACGATCTTTTTGAGTTCGGCATGATCGGAGAAGGCTTTTGCACCGATTTCAGCCACACCTGCGGGAATCGTCAGCTCTTCATCGGCCCCGGAATACTTGATCAGAATTCCGCGTTCGATCAGGAATTCCTTCTTCAATTTAACGAGAGAATCCAAAAACGCGCCAGCCCTTTCGTCATCGGGTTCCATTTCCAAAATACGATGGGCGACATCTTCGGCATCTTTCAGGTTTTCGTTGCCGATATGCTTATCCATTTCCTGATACCATTTTTCCAGTTCTGCCGGATCGCCAATGGTAGCGGTACGGAAACGAGGCCCGCGGGCCAGCATTTTTCTGACCTTCGTACGGGTGTATTTCATACCGCAGTTTTCACATGTATACAACGTGCTGTATCTTGAAGACACGAGACTGGCGCCGCAAATTTCACAAAAAACCTTTGCCATAGTGGTTCCCCCTGAATCATTTTATCAAGAATCCATTATCATCGAAGGTCTCAAAAAAATCCCCTCACAGACTGCTTTTATTATACCATTCTTCTCGCCGTATTTCAAATCTGTTTACATGATCTTTTCCAGGCAGGCGGCTAATTTACGAACATCGTCTTCCGCCATTACCCCGGTTTTACAGGAAAGGGCATAGAGCGGGTGACGTTTTTCGCCGAGCGCCAACTTGATTTTCGCTGCCGTGGCGGCGCCGTCAAATACCCGGTAGCGGATTTCCCTTAAAAAAGAGCGTTCTTCAACGCTCCATTCCGGCAGCCAAATCGTGGCTTGAGCCTCTGTCAAACGAAAGCCGTCGCCGCAAGGTTCCGGGAATCGCACAACGCGAATACCTGCCGCCGCAAAGTCGGCAAAGGGCATTTCACGAACCATCTCCTTGCTGACGTAGACAACGCCGTTACCGAGGACGCCGTATTCTTTTTTAGAATTGAGCAGCACATCACCGTAAACGGGAGGAATGCTTGAAGAGTTTTGTAGCATTCGCACGATCTCATCGGTAAAGGGGCCGGAAATCATGGCCAAAAAAACGCCTTCTTTCTTGTCCTATCGGACCCGGTAAGTTTCATTTTAAAATTACAATAAGAAGGAAAGCAAAAAGCAGGCGGTTCCCCCAAAAATCATTGTAATCGGCAGTGTAATAAACCAGGCAGCGATAATGCTTTGCGCCACGCCCCAGTTCACCGAAGAAAACCGCTTCGAAGAACCCACCCCCATGATGGAGGAGGTGATTACCTGGGTGGTACTGACTGGCGCGCCGAGGGCCGTCATACTTTCAATGACTGCGGCAGCCGCCGTCTGGGCCACAAAGCCGCCGGAAGGAGCAAGACGCGTTACTTTTGAGCCCATGGTGCGCATGATGCGCCA
>CALFRX010000198.1 GCA_937919295.1 uncultured Peptococcaceae bacterium
CCTATGTGATCCATCAAGCCGATCCCGACGCGATCTATGAAAAAACCTATGAAATCGATCTCAGCGCCATCCGTCCCACCGTAGCCTGTCCGCACCTGCCGGAAAACACGAAGGACGCCGTAGAACTAAACGATGTTAAAATCGACCAGGCGGTCATCGGCTCCTGCACCAACGGACGCCTCTCGGACATGGCCGCTGCCGCTGAAATCTTAAAGGGCAAACATATCGCCCAAGACGTCCGCTGTATCATCATTCCGGCCACCCAAAAAATCTATAAGGAATGCATCCAATTGGGCTATACGGAAATCTTTATCGACGCGGGCTGCGTTGTTTCCACCCCCACCTGCGGCCCCTGCCTCGGCGGTTACATGGGCATCTTGGCCGCGGAGGAAGTTGCCGTGGCCACCACCAACCGGAACTTTTTAGGCCGCATGGGACATATCAGCTCAAAAGTCTATTTAGCGTCCCCCGCGGTGGCCACGGCCAGCGCCGTCAAGGGGTTCATCTGCACGCCGGATCAGTTATAAGGAGGAAACCATGGAAGTCAAAGGCAAAGCCATCAAATACGGGGATCACATCGATACCGATGTAATCATCCCTGCCCGTTACTTAAACATCAGCGACCCCCGGGAATTGGCCTCCCACTGCATGGAAGATCTCGACACCTCTTTCATCCATAAGGTACAGCCTGGCGATATTATGGTGGGCGGTCTCAATTTTGGTTGCGGTTCCTCCAGGGAACACGCCCCGGTGGTGATCAAGGAAGCCGGCATCTCCTGTGTCATCGCCAAAACCTTCGCCCGGATCTTTTTCAGAAATGCCATCAACATCGGCCTGGCGATTTTAGAGTGTCCCGCAGCCAGCGACAGCATTGAAGACGGCGATCTCATTGAGATCAACTTCGATACCGGCCTGATCCGCAATGAAACGAAAAACGAAACCTACCAGGCGCAGCCCTTCCCGCCCTTCATCAAAGCGATCATCGCCCAAGGCGGCCTGCTGAAGGCCATCAACAAAGAATAAAGGAGCTTTTTTTCATGGAAAAGAAAATCACCGTGTTAAAGGGTGACGGCATCGGCCCGGAAGCCATAAAAACCCTGGCTCAAATCGCGAAAAAATACGGTCACCGGTTTCTCTATACCGAAGCCGCCATTGGCGGCGCGGCCATTGACCGCTACGGCGTTCCCGTCAGCGAAGAAACTCTTGCTCTCTGTAAAAACAGCGACAGCGTCCTCTTAGGCGCTGTCGGCGGTCACAAGTGGGACTGCATTGATCCCGATAAACGGCCGGAAAAGGGCTTGCTGAAAGTCAGAAAATCCCTGGGGCTATTCGCCAATTTGCGCCCCACCAAACTCTTTCCACAGTTGGCGGCAGGCTCCCCTTTGCGGCAAGCCACGGTAAAAAACGGTATTGATCTGCTGATCGTGCGGGAGCTCACTGGCAGCATCTACTATGGTGAACGCTTCACCGGCGAAAAAAACGGAGAACGATACGCCTCGGATTTAATGGGCTACGGTGAACACGAAATTGAGCGCATCGGCCGAGTGGCCTTTGAGACAGCGCGCAAGCGTCGCCATAAAGTCACTTCGGTAGACAAAGCCAACGTCTTGGACACCTCCAAATTATGGCGCGCCGTCATGCACGAATTGGCGGCAGAATTTAGCGACGTCGCTTATGAGGACGCCCTGGTAGACAGCACCGCCATGCAGCTAATCAACGACCCCTCCCGCTTTGACGTGATCGTTACCGAAAATATGTTCGGCGATATCCTTTCCGATGAAGCCAGCATGCTCTCGGGTTCTTTGGGTATGATGCCTTCGGCAAGCCTTTCCGAAAGCAAGCTGGGGATGTACGAACCGATTCACGGCTCCGCCCCGAACATTGCCGGCAAAAATCTCGCCAATCCCCTGGGCACCATCCTCTCCGCAGCAATGATGCTCCGCTATGCTTTTGATCTGGAGAAGGAAGCGAAGGCCATAGAAGCGGCGGTGGACAAAACGCTCGATGACGGCTACCGTACCGGCGATATCATGAGCGAGGGCATGAAGAAAGTCTCCTGCTCAGAAATGGGGGATCTCGTCGCCGCCAACCTTTAAAAGCAGCGGTAAAAAAGCGGTTGCAAAAACCGTATGAAAAAAGTGCAGCGGCTGCCGTTATTACGCGGCAGCCGCTGTTGCTTTGTTCACGCGACCCTTTTCGTCCCTTACCAATAGTGGTATTCTGTACGATAATGGCGCATCAGGAAAAACGCGATCATGGCGGTGAGCATTTCCGCCAAGGGCACCGCCAGCCAAATACCGTTAACATCGATGATCAGGGGCAGCAGTAAAATCGCACCGGACTGAAAAACGAAGGCTCTTAAAAAGGCAATCAGCGCGGAAATCTTGCCGTTGCAAAGAGAGGTAAAGAGCCCGGAAGCAAAAATATTGAAAGAACTGAAAAGAAAGCCCACGGAAAAGAGACGGAACCCCGATAAAGCCATTTTTTGCAGAACATCGTCATTCCCGGCGAAAATATTCACTAGAGGCGCGGCAAACAATTCCGCGCAGGCGAACAGTATGACACTGGCAAAAGCGATAACCCGAATACAGATGAGAAAAACTTTGCGCAGGTTTTCCGTATTTTTAGCACCGTAATAGTAGCTAATCACCGGCGCGATACCCATAGAGAAACCCATGATGGCGGAAAGGAACAAATCCTGAATATAAAGGGAGGAGGATATGGCCGCAACCCCTTTTTCACCGATATAAGTCATCATCTGCAAATTAAAAAGGAACGTCACAAAGGCGATGGCCAAACAGTTGACCATTTCCGAAGAGCCGTTAACCATGGCGTGAAGGAGCTGTTTCGCCTCCCATAGGGGACGGCAAAAGTGCAGCAGTGACCGGTGTGAACGAAAGAAGAACAGCGGCAGCAGGGAACCGATGGTACTGGCGATCACCGTCGCGATCGCCGCGCCCTGGATGCCCCAAGCGAAAACGGCGATAAAGAGCACATCCAAAGCCATATTGACGCAGCCGGTAATCACGGCCAGAATGAGCCCGAAATGAGGCTTTCCCGCTGTCACCAAAAATATTTGGAACATATACTGCAATACGATCATGGCGCTGAAAGCGATCACGATATTACCGTATTGCAGGCAATAGGGCAGCAGTTGTTCATCGGCGCCGAGAAAGGTATAAAGGGGTTCAGCAAAAATCACCGCAAATAAGGCAAAAACCATCGTTACGGTCACGGCGCTGATCAGCACCAAAGAAAAAAAGGTGTTGGCTTCCCGAGGCTTTCCCGCGCCAAGACGGCTGGCCACCACCGCATTGCCACCGGTGGCAAAAACGACGCTCAAACCGATCACAAAAAAGAAAAGCGGCATCACGATATTGATGGCGGCCAAGCCGACGCTGCCCACAAAACGGGAGACGATCACGCCGTCCACCATGCCGTAGGCGGAATTAAACATCGTCATCAGCACTGTGGGAAAAGCGAATTTGATCATATTATGAAAATTCACCGGTTTATCGTAGATCAAGGTTTCTTCCGGCATATTGTTTTTTCTCCTTCTCCAAACCGTGGCCGCCAAAAAAGCCCCCGTCTTTGACCAGGAGCAAAAAACCATGGACAAGCCGCCGCGGGCAAAGGGCTTTCCCTGCCGTAAGCGCCGCCACGGTGAGGCGCTTTTTCAATGGCACATTCCGATAAGCGCAAAAGGAGAAGCAATCTGTTTCTCCTTCCGCAATCATTAGGGCAATTCGATTTTCGGTTTGTTTTTTGATTTCCGATAGAGGACAATGCAGTGGCCGATGGTCTGCACCAAATCTGCACCGAGCTCCTCGCTGAGTCTGCGCCCCGCGTCCTCCGCTTCCTCCGCTGAATTTTTCAGTATTTTAATCTTGATCAGCTCTCTGGCTTCGAGGGCGTCGTCGATCTGTTTTGTGAAATTTTCGCCAAGGCCTTCTTTACCGATCTGGTAGAGAGCGTCCATAGTCATGGCCTTACTGCGTAAATAGCGTTTTTGTTTTCCTACTAACATGTTTTCTCCTTTAATCCGCGTAATCGAATACGAGATCATAAACGACGACAGTATCACCTTCCTTGGCGCCGGCCCGGCGCAGTCCATCGTCAAGACCCATGGCTTTAAAAATCCGCTGCAAACGCTTTACCGCGGCTTCGTTGCCGAAATCCGTCATGGCAAGCCACTTTTTCACCTCGTCCCCTTCTACGACGAATTCGCCGCGGTCATTGCGTAAAATGGTGAAAGGACGCCGTTTTTCGAAGGTGGTCACCTTGATTTCCGCTTCTTTCTTAGCCTCCACTTTGGGAGCCGCTAAAATCAGCTCATGGCAGCGGAAGAGAACCTTTTTCAAGTCGTGATCCGTGGCGGCGGAAATCGGATAGATTTCAAAGTCAGCGCCGTATTTTTCCCTAAGCCGTTTCAAGTTTTCCGTGGACGACGGT
>CALFRX010000199.1 GCA_937919295.1 uncultured Peptococcaceae bacterium
CATTGCCAAATGTTCCGCGGGTCGCACCATTCGTTCGGTGATCCTCACCGTGATCCTGGCCGGAACCGCCGGTTCCGTCCTCTTCTTCGGCACCATCTCTAATTACGGTCTCGGCGAAGTCCTTCTCAAAGGATTTGATTTCAACACCATCGGCAGCAACGGCACATTCCTTGACACATTCTATAATACCTGGAATGAATACGGACTCGTCTCCGACGTGATCCTTTCGCTCCCTGCCGGCAAGCTGATTCTCACCGCCTGGTTCGCCACCGGTTTTATCCTTCTGGTAACAACGATGGACTCTGCGGCATACAGCATGGCCGCGGCCTGCACCAAAGGGTTGGGTACTTGGGATGATCCCAAGAAAAGGCTACGCATCCTCTGGGCTATGATGCTTTCGGTCTGCCCTCTTTGCTTACTGTGGGCAGAAGCCAGTTTAAGCGGATTCAAAGCCGTACTGATTCTCACCGCCATTCCCGTTTCCATTCTGATTCTACTCAGTATCATCACCTGTACAAAATGGTTAAAAGAGGATTTCGGCATGATGTCGAGAGACGAAATTATACAGTATTTTATGCTTGATGACGAAAAAGCGCTGTATTTACAAAACAAAGACAGACTCAACAATAACTCCGACGCAAAACCGGAGCCGTGTCCTCAAACGCAGAGCGACTCGTAATAGATGAAATTCAAAGCCAAGGCTTACACCTTTGGTGAAAGGAGTAAAAAATATGAGCGCGATTCTTGTATTTCAGATTTTAGTCATTGTGATTACCCTGGCTTTCGCGGCGTACCTGATCACCGACATTGTCCAGAACAAGGAAACACTAAAGGGCAAACACTGGGTTTCTTTAACTTTTGCCGGCGTTATCACCCAATTCTTCGATACCCTCGGCATCGGCTCTTATGGAACGTTAAGCGCCTGGTTCAAAATCGGCAAAGCAGTGCCGGACAAATTGATTCCCGGCACGCTGAACACTTGCACTGTCGTGACTTGTGCCTTTATGACCTTAGCTTATACCACCACCATCGATGTGGAAATTCCCACACTGATCGTTCCCGTTGTCTGCTCCACAATCGGGGCCTTCCTGGGCGCAGGTCTCGTCAGCAAATTGCCGGTGAAACAAATCCGTCTCGGCTTGGGCTTTGCCCTGATCATCGTTGCTTTCGTCATCATGGCCGGTCTTGTCGGATGGATGCCCGGAGGCGGTGCAGAAATCGGCTTATCTGCCGGTAAATTAGTGATCCTCGGCATTCTTGCTTTCATACTCGGCGCTTTGATGACCATCGGCATCGGGATCTATGCTCCGATGATGGCCATTGTCTACCTGATGGGCCTCAGTCCCTACGTTGCTTTCCCGCTGATGATGGGTTCCTGCGCCTTTTTGATCCCGGCGGCGGGGATTCGCTTCATCAGAGAAAGCAGAAAACAGAAACATGAAACTTACGACAGAAAAGCGGCGATTACCGTGAACTTCATTGGCTGCATCGGCGTGGCCGTGGCCGTCTTCATTGTTAAATCCATTCCTCTGACCGCTTTAAAATGGGTCGTCATCGGCGTTCTCTGCTACACGGCGATCCTGCTGATCAGAAATGCCTTTATTCAATCTGAAGCGGATAAAGTAGGAGAAAAAGGCGAAACAGCCTCCGCTGCGATAGCAGAATAAGCCTTTTCCTCTTGTCCTCTTTAAACCTCCTCAACCTCAAAAATACTCCCCCAAAGAACCGGAGATGACTTCGTCATCTCCGGTTCAGACTGTAGACAAAATGCGCGGTAGCGAATTTTGGGCTACAGGATGATAGGCCGTCGAGAAAGGCTTCGTCTTTTCGGGCAAA
>CALFRX010000200.1 GCA_937919295.1 uncultured Peptococcaceae bacterium
GATTATTATGCAGGATAATCGCGATTTTTTTATCACTGTTGTCCATATGTCTCAATTTTGCCCAGTTCACAGCAAGGGCCGCGATCCGTTCCACCCGATCCATGATGGGTTGGGCGTATTTTCGAATGCCCAAATCGGTTTCTTCCGCTTCCGTCGTAGCAATCGGATACGTAATGACCTGTCCGTCAAATTCCGGTTGGAAGACGCTCCAACTCAGGGACAAACTGTCGAGACCTTTCACGGAATTTTCCCATTCCTCATACGTCTGCATCGTTGTCATGACCTGAAAGACAGGGACGCAAAAGGTTTCAAAAATACTCGTTTCCCTCGCTTTGGAACCGTCGCCGGGAGAAGCGATGATGCTGACACTGTGGCCGACCGTATTGATGATGGCGTCTACCACCGGTTCCCCCTCATGCAACATATAGCGTTCCATCGCCGCTTTGATCCCTTCTGAACCCAAATGTTCATTGGGAACCAGTTCGGAGAAAACGCAAAGGGGCAAAGCGCCCTTTTTCCGCAGAGCTCTGATTAGGGCATCAATGTGTTCACGGTTTTTCTTTTGCATCTGCATGACATTCATCAAGATACCGATAACGGGCTTTTGGGACGCTCTTAACTTTTTTAGATAGCTTTCCTCGTCTGCCGCATCGACGTCGGGATCGTAAATGCCGCTCCAAACCGGTAATACCGGTTCTTCCACCGGCAAATCCCCTTCACCGAACTGGTTACAAAGCCACTTCAGCAGATTACCGAAATTCTCTTTGCTCTCGGCTTTATAGTATTGGAAGATCGTGTTGAAATCTGCCGGCATGATCCCACATTGAGGCAACACCTCAGCAACTTCCTCTTCAATCGTGGTGTTGATATAAAACTTCTTTTTCCCTCGATGGGTTTCATAATAGCGGTGAAAACTCTTGAAGAAAGATAAGGAACCGAATATGTTGATCAGGATGAAATCAGCTTGAGCGGAAGCCTCGTCACAGGAAGCATAAGCTTCCTGTGACGTATCAAGTTCCGTCGTACTGAATAAATCGACCTGAAACATATTCGGGTATTGATCATTCAATTCTTTTAAGGCATCCCTAAACGTCAAAAAGGGTTCTGTCGGCGTTAATATGATGACCAGTTTCAACATGATAGCCTCCCTTATTCCGCGGTCTGAGGCATCACCAGGAAATGGCTGAAATCGTCAACCGTGATTGTGTTGAACTTATCGGCATAGAAAAATTCGGCCATTTCAATATATTTACCGTCAATGTTATGATAAGAATTCCAGTAATTATCGGTAATCTGCAGAACCTTGCCCTCCTGCATACAGCCAAGATTCGCCAATACGGGGAATTGTTCGACGATGGAATCAATGTCCGGACCGTAAGACGGCATACCGCGATTGATGAAAATATCCGCATCGCTCAGGCGATTGTAAAATTCTTCCGCGGTCAGCTCGGTGACACCGTCGACACCGGCGCCGATATCGTCGAATACATATACGCCGCCGCAGTCTCTCACCATCTGCGCACTGCTGGAACCGGCGTTTTCTACGTAAATTTTACCGCCGGTTACAATTCCCCAGCCGACTTTCACTTTCTCCTGATCGGGAATTTCTGAGGTAACAGCGATCACGTCGTCAATTTTGGTCATGGCGTCGTCAAAATAGGACTCCGCTGCCAATTCACGATTGTAGAAGGCGCCAAAGAATTTGACCCATTCCATCATCCCCCGGTAGTCGGTTTCCGCGCTGGAGCCATCAAAAACGTAGGGAATACCGGCTTCGTCAAGCATGGACATCAAATCGGTCTGTTCCGTACCCATACCGGCATTGGTAAATACAACGCTGGGCAACAGCGACCGCATAATTTCATAATCATAACTGGTGGACATTGAGGTGTTGCTGCCCACGTCCACGATTTGCCCGCTTTCCATGCGGGACTTCATGGCGTCAAAATCCCAAGTATCCGCAGTAGCCCGCACGCCGACAATACTGTCAAATAGGGAGTCGTCTTCAAAGGCGCGCAAGTATCCCACCTGGGTGGTACTGGTATAAACGACCTTGGTAATCGGGATGGTCAAAGCAATCAAATCGGCGTATGCTTCCGGCGCAGTCTGACCTTCCTGCAAAAGCAGGATCTGGTTCCCTTGACCGTCGGTAACGAGTTTCATCGCATCATCCAGATATTCGATACTGAAATTTTTGGCATAGGACAGTTCCATGGTGCTACCTGCCGGATAGGCTTCGCTGATCGCCGCGATAAGCTCGGCGGAAGAAGCGGTGTCGGCGGCGGCATCTTCCTCGTTTGCGTCGGTATTGTTACACCCTGCAAAAAAGGTCAGCGACAAAACGGCGCTAAAAAGCAACATAAAAATACGGGATAGATATTTTTTCATTTCTTTTCCTCCAAAAAGTTGTATTTTGACAACGCCAGAGCGCTGATCAAATCAATGAAACGACGGAGCATTTGATCTTTACCTTCATCGATGCTTTTCGCGGTCGATTTTTTCTTTTGCCATGGACAGCCGTATACTGTGGCAAGCTGAAGCAGTAAGTCTTCTCCGGCCGCCGCCGCTTCCTTTACCGACAGCAAACGCCAAGCCAGTTGATCGAGAAGATGAGCGTATAAAGAGGCGAACGTCACGACCTGATCACATTGATCCAGCATATGAACGGCATGCAGGAAATCCGCTCTGCATGGTTGCGTCGTCTCGCCTGCTCCCGGCGACGCAGGGGAAAAACTGTTTTCCCCGATACCGAATCGTTTCATCCGCGCCACCATGCTGTGCTGACGTTCCACCGTCAAGTTCATATGTTGCCCAAGAGACTGTTTGACGGCGGCCATCACCGTAACGCCGATCAGCTCTCCCAATTTCCCGGATTTACCGGCATAGGTCAGCAGATGATCCGATTCGGCGTTGGCGATGATCATCACGTTGTCGGTACCGGTGCCGGTTGCCAGACCGCTGCTGTTAAGACTGGCAGCCATCAATTCCTGCAAGGCGGCGGTTTTCGCTTCGGTGGCCGTTATCATGGCCCTGGCCAAGCAACCTGGCGTCAGGTCAGCGTTGACAAAGACCATAATATTGATGGTTCCCGGTTGCAGGCGAATGCTTTTGCCGTGTTTTTCATGGCAGGTTGCCGGTTCTCCCACTCGGCCGCCGTTTACCTCCACACTGGCAGTGGCGATAGCAGTCACCGTCAGCTCATCATAAGTCGCTTCCCGCACCACCGCATTGTCCATGGCTACGATCGTCGCCATATAAGCCACCGTGTCGTAATCGAGACCGAGATTTTCACGGATGAATTTCTGACGCTCGTCTTCCCCTTGGGTACAGTAGGAACAAGTAACACCGGGGCCCGGATTGACGTCGTGATTGAAAACAGCCGTCAAATCTTCCCGGTAACCGCCGTTATGCATAGAGGTGCTCATAACTCTTCGTTTCCCCACAAAGGGAACCACAAGACACCGCTGGTATCGATGAATTTTATCCTTCGTCGGCAATGTTCCAATAATCATCATTTTTGCCCCTTCCTTTTTCTTGCTTCATTCTTTGAATCAGCTGACAGACGCTGCCGCAGACCTCAATGCGGTTGGCCCATGGGCCGTAGCGAGCGAATAGATTCTCCTTTTTACAGAGAGAAAAGACGGTTTTGCCCTCTGCGATTCCATACTTTAATAATTCCAGATTGCGGTGATTTCCGTGTCTTAGGGGGAAACCGGTATCCACAAGACAGGAAATCCCCTCAATCACTGCTTTTGCTTCCGCAAAAGAGCGGTCACCAATGGCTTCGAAAGCATTTTCCTCGATGATCCGACAATTTAACGTCTTGCCGATATAGGAATCGATGTCGTTGGTATGGAGAATGCCGCAAACCATGCCGATCCCGGCTCTGGACAACGCGCGATAGATACCGGCGCCGGTACCGTCGCCACCGGTAACAAAGAATTCCGGCGTTTCTGTATTGTCAAATTCCAAACTTCCCATCAGTTCGTTGTAGTGGGCGCCTTCAATATCGTAAAGCCGCTGTATGGTTCCGTCCAAAATCACTTCTTCCGGCGTGCCTTCGGCCACGATCTCACCCTTACGCACCAGCAATACGATCTGGCAGGCTTTGATCGCCAAATCAATATCGTGAAGGGAAAGGATGACGGTAATCCCCTTTTCCGCGCAGAGTTTCTGTAAAATCTTGATGACCTCCACCTTGTGTTTGACATCAAGATGGCTGGTGGGCTCATCCAAAACGATCAATTTAGGTTGCTGCACCAAGGCGCGGGCGATCATGACCTTCTGCTTTTCACCGTCGCTGAGTTCGGAAAAACAGCGGTCTTTTAGTCGGTAGGCATCCACGGCGGTCAGGGCGTCGCGGACAATTTTGATATCATATTCCGAGAGCTTACCGAAATAATTCGTATGGGGATACCGCCCCATGGCGGCGATTTCAAAGACCGTCAGATAGCCCAGAGACAAAAGTTCCGTTAAAACAACGGCAAGCTCTTTGGCCAAGGCGTCTTTTCCAATGTGTTCCACATCGTTGCCGTTGATGGACACCGTTCCCTTTAAGGGAGCAAGAAGCCCTGTAAGCGTCCGCAGTATTGTGGTTTTACCGGCGCCGTTGGGCCCCAAAAGACAGATCATTTGTCCTTTCATGGCATTGATATTGACATTTTCCACGACCTTTTTTCTTTCGTAGCCAACATCCAGATTTTCAGCGACAATAACCTGATTCATAATTCACTCCTTTTTGTCACCAACAGATATATGACAATGGGTGCCCCGATCAACGATGTGATCGCGCTTAACGGCAGTTCAACCGGGGAAAGCAGCATTCTAGCACAGAAATCACAAACCGCCGTCATCAGCGCGCCCAAAACGATAACCGCCGGGATCAGCACCCGGTTATCGGAAGAGTGAAACAAAATTCTGACGATATGCGGCACGGCAAGGCCGATAAAGGAAATCGGTCCGGCAAAGGCGGTAATCCCTGCCGTGAGGATACTGGCAATGACGATGATCGCCATGCGAAAACGCTTGATATTCAGACCCATCGAAAGCGCATAATTTTCCCCGAACAGCATCGCATTCAGGGGTTTGCTGAGGAGGAAAACGGCGATGAGAATCGGTGCGTTCAAAAAAAACAAAAACTTTACCTGCATCCAGGAAAAACCCGAAAAGCTCCCCAAAGTCCAGGTAACATAATTAGCAATCTGCTCTTTATCGGCAAACGACGTCAGCATGCTCGTACCGGCGCTGCAAATAAAACCGGCCATGACGCCGATAATCAGCAACGTCGTAATATGATGTACTTTTTTTGCCGCGCAACAGACGGCTATCATCACCAGCATGGCCCCGGCAAAGGCACCCAAAAACAGATACAGCGGACCGATACCGCTTAGGCCAAAGCGATAGCCGCCCATAATCGCAACACCCACGAACAGACTGGCTCCGGAGGAGATCCCCAAAACGTATGGTTCGACGATGGGATTTCTGAAAAAAATCTGCAATAACAAACCGGAAACGGAAAGGGCCGCACCGCCGATCACAGCGGCAAGCAGCCGCGGAAACCTGATATCCAAAACAATAGAGGAATAAACGGGATTACCGACATCCATTCCCAGCATGATCTTGACTACATTCAACATACCGATATTGACCGATCCCACGGATATGCTTAAAATGCCGACAAATAACGTCATTCCCATGAGCACGGTGATCATCATTCTCTGTCTGCTCTTTTTGCCCATTCTTTCTTCCATATGTCTTCTTTTCTCTTTGATGGTTGCGTCACCGCGGTTTCTTTGCGTTTAAGGGGAAACCCTTATTTACGATACAAAAAAAAGGCTTTGACAAATATGTCACAGCCGAATTTCTGTACCAATAGGTCGAACAACCAAGATGACGCGTATCTTTCGGTTATTCTTATCTCAAGCAGGTCTTCTGACTTACGCTTCGCGAGAATTCTCTATGGTCGTCATTCGGCCTTCCCAGTTTCCCAGTGGCCGACTTTCGTCAATGAATGCAACCTCGGCGTTTACAGCGGCGGCTCCGTTCGGGATTCACACCCGATTTCCTATTCTCCCCAAAAAACCAAACGCTCTTTGGGCCCTCCCCTCGACGAAGACAAGCCCGTGCTCCCGCGCGTA
>CALFRX010000201.1 GCA_937919295.1 uncultured Peptococcaceae bacterium
AAACAGTCGCGGGGCAAGGGGTTCGCCGCGCATCAGACTTTGTCGACGGCCTCAAGCTAACTTCTGAAATAAGAAGTTAGCTTTTCTTTTGCAGCTCTGATGCTATGAAAATATGAAACGCGATCATTCGCTGTTTCGCAGCTCCAGATATCTTTCCAGTTTCCGTTTCACCCGCTGTAGAGCGTTATCGATGGATTTCACATGGCGACCCAGTTCTTCCGCTATTTCCTGGTAGCTTTTGCCTTCTAAATAATAGGTGAGTACTTCCATTTCCAGAGAGCTTAAAATCTCGCCCATCTTGACCTCAATATCATCAATCTGCTCCTGATTGATGACGATCTCTTCGGGATCGGCGATATGGATACCGGAAATCACATCTAACAGCGTGCGGTCGGATTCTTCGTCGTAGATCGGTTTATTCAAAGAGACATAGGAGTTAAGGGGAATGTGTTTTTGCCGAGTCGCTGTTTTGATGGCAGTAATGATCTGCCGGGTAATGCAGAGATCGGCAAAGGCGCGAAAAGACGATTGTTTATCGTTTCGATAGTCGCGGATCGCCTTATACAGGCCGATCATCCCTTCCTGAATGATGTCTTCCTTATCGGCGCCGATCAGAAAATAGGAGCGCGCCTTGGAACGCACAAAATTCTTGTATTTGACGATCAGATATTCCTGGGCCGCCAGATCACCGTCCCTGTACAAATCAATGATGGCCTCGTCTTCCAATTTTAGATAATTGGTTTCTGTCCCGCTGCTTCCTGCTTTTTCCATCCGTATACTCCTGTTCCCGCCCTAAGCGCCTGTGGTTTTCGGGGCTTTTATTTTTCGGCTGGGGCGGTGTTTTACCGCCATTTGCCTCCCCTTTTATCTTTTCCGTCAACGCAGCTTCAGGCAGACCGTTCTCACCTGTGGATCCCTTGATCTCATTAAAGTGATACCTTGCGCGGCGTTCTTTTAAACCGTAATAATCTTCGTCGTCATCTTGATCCATTTCCGCTTCCTCTTCATCCCGAAAATGTCGGCCAAACCAGGGGAAACGGCGATTCTTGACGGGTTCTTCTGCATCTTCTTCTGCATCTTCGTCTTCGTCTTCATCGTCTTCTTCTATTTTTTTGCGGCGGCGAAAGAGACCGAGGCGAGGTTCTTCCTCTTCGTCTGTCCCATCTTCCTCTTCGTCTTCATCATCTTCTTCAAGATCGCCGTCTTTGCGCTTTCCTTTGAAAATTCGTTGGAAGAAGCCGGGTTTTTCCTCATCGTCATCGTCGTCGTCTTCCTCTTTTTCTTTCTCATTGTCTTCGAGTCCGCGGTCTTTGCGCCTTTCCATCAGATAGCTTTCCCGTTTCCCTTCATCATTGGCATAGTATTCGAGGCCCAATTCGGCGATATCATCTTCTCCCCGGCGCAGCAAAAGGTCGTAAAGCGCCGGAACCACAAAAAGGGTCATAAAAGTAGCATAGATCATGCCGCCGATGATCACAATGGCCATGGGCTGGATCATTTCCGCGCCCATACCGAAGCCACAGGCCAAGGTGACCGGCGCCAAGGCGGTGGTGGCCGCTGTCATGACAATCGGGCGCAGTCTGGTACGGCCGCCTTCTATGATGGCCGCGGTAAGCAATTTCCCCGATTTTCTCAATTGATTGATATAATCGACCAGCACAATACCATTATTGACGATCACGCCGGAAAGCAGTAAAAAGCCGACCACGGCAACAACGCTGATATCTTTGCCGCTGAGGAGCAGCGCAATAAAACCGCCGGTAAAGGCCAGCGGGACCGTGATCATCACAATAAAGGGAGAAAGCAGCGATTGAAACTGCGCTACCATGATCAGATACATCAAAAGCAGGGCAAGGCCGAGAATCAGCATCAGATCGTAAAGGGAGTCGCCAATCACGGAGCTTTCCCCTTCGATGGTAATGGAATATCCTTCCGGAATGGTATAACCGGCGATCAACTCAGTCACTTCCTCGCTGATCAGACCAACGTTGTAACCGTCAGCCACTTCGGCGGAGGCGGTCATATAGCGTTCCTGATTGTTACGATAAATCACCGGCGCGCCGGCCTCTTCCGTGATGGTGGCAATGGAACCGATGGTAACAGAAGAGATGTTGCCGTCATCATCGGTTACTTCCATGGTAAGATTCTGGATGTCCGCCAGACCGATATCTTCGGCGCTGTCGTCAATGACAATGACGTCGGTATCCGATAGGCTGGTGGCGTTGGCGCTGTTGCTGATGGCGTCGGCAATGAAATCATAGACTTCCGACACGGTAAGACCGTAATTCATCGCCGCGGTTTTATCAACCGTTACTTTCAGCGACGGCGTCGCCGTATCCGTCGTATCTTTGACATTGGTAATACCGTCGACACTTAAAAGCAGATCACCCATATCATCGGCAATATTAGACAAAACCCCAAGATCATCACCGCGAATGACTATATTGACCCCTTCCTGATAGAGGGAAGAAAGATCGTAACTGCCGATGGAAATATCGATATCGCAGCCGAGATTTTCCGTGTCTTTGAGAATCATATCCGAAAGCTCGCTGCTAAGATGCTCTTTTTCATCTTTCAATACCACATAAACTGTGGTGGAATTACCTTCGCTAGTACCGTTCAAAGAAATCGTACCGCCGGTATCCTGCACAGCGCCGACAGAGGACACGTCGTCCATCTCCATGAGCAGGGAAACAACTTTGTCCGTGGTTTGCCACAACACGCTTTCCGTTGCGGGCTCCTGCATGGTGACGGTGAGGGTCATCTCCGTACTATCGGCTTTCGGCATGAAGGAGGTGCCCCTGGAAACAGCAAAGATCACGCTGAAAATGAGGAGCATCAAAACGAAGAGCAAAGTGAAAACACGGTGGTCAAGAACCCAGCGCAAGATTGCCTCGTATTTATCCTTCACCGGCTCTTTGGCGCTGCGGTGACGGCGGTCCATGCGTTTCAGCAGACCGGCGGACAACGCCGGAATCAAGGTGAAAGCAATAAATAAACTGGCCAAAAGAGCGTAGGCAATGGTCAGACCGATATCGGTAAAGAGTTCCCGGGAAAGGCCATTGGTGAAAACCAACGGTAAAAAAACACAAATTGTCGTCAGGGTCGAGGCGATGATGGCCCCGCCCACCTGTTTCGTCCCTTCAATGGCGGCGTCTTTGGAACTCAAGCCGATGCTGCGGCAGCGGTAGATATTATCCATGACCACGATGGCATTATCCACCAGCATGCCGACGCCTAAGGCGAGGCCGGTGAGGGAGAAAATATTCAGGGTAACGCCGGTAAAATACATCAGCACCACAGCAAAAAGGATACTGGCAGGAATCGAAATCGCCACCACGAGGGTGGGGCGGATATCTCTTAAAAACAGGATCAGAATCAAAACGGCGAGGACGGCGCCGATGATGAGGTTTTCCCCGACAGCGCCAATGACTCTGTTAAGATAGACGCTTTGGTCCGATAAGGGCGTAACGGTTACCGCCGGATATTTACTGCTGACCGTGTTCAGAACCGACCAGACATTGGCCGCGGCCGCGGCGGCAGAACCATCCGATTGCTTCATAAATGAAATGAGAACACCGTCACGTCCATTGATTTTCGCATAGATATCATCGCTGTTATTGACGGTATCCACGTTGGCGACATCGCTCAAAAGGACGTTTTCCACGCCTTCAATATTGAAATGGAAGAGTACAAGGTTTTGCAGTTCCTCCACGGAATCGATCTTGTCCCCTACCTTCACACTATATTCTTTGTTGCCCAGCGCTAGGGATCCCGCGGTGGAAGAAAAATTTTGCGCGGAAAGCATACTACTGACCATATCAATGGTGATCAGCGCTTCGAGATCCGCCTCGGCTTTCGCGCTTTCTTCTGAAACGTCCAACTCACTAAGCTGATTGGTAATGGAGGACTTGCTTCCGGCAATTTCCGCTTCGGCGGAACTCATTTGGGTTGTCAGCGCCGCGCGCTGGGATTGGAGCGTTGCGATCTGATCTTCCCGAGAATTCACGGTAGCCTGAGCCTCATTGATATCGGATTGGATTTCCGTAAGCTCTTTGTTATCCGCGGTCAGTTTTGTTTCGATTTCCGCAAGCCGCGCCGTTTCCTCTGCCGTTAAAATCTCTTTTGCTGCCAGAGTTGCTTTTTCCTCTGTTAGAGTGGCGATTTCCTCGCTGAGGGAATCTTTTTCCGTCTGTTTTGAGGTTACCGTCGCCTCGGCCCGGGCAATTTCCGAATTCAAGGATCGTACCTGGCTGTCAATGGCCGCTGTTTGATTCAGCAAATCCGAAGAAAGCCGGGAAGAAGCGCTGTTAAGTTCGGCGTCGGTGGCGTTCAACGCCGCCCTGGCCTTTTCATAGTCACCGTCAATGGCGTTATAGATGGTCTCATTGACCGTGGCCAATTTTTCCTGATCTATGGTGATCTGAATCTGTTCGTCCACCATGCCGATAATGGAAACATCGGCGATGCCGTCGATGCCATTAAAATAACTCATCAGATTGTCGTTGATAAAAGAGGATATCCCTGCGGCGTCTTCCCCTTCCACGTCCAGGGAAGCCACCACCACCGGCATGGTAGCAGGATTGATCTTCTTGATCACCGGCGTACCAACACTGCTGCCCCAATCATCTTTCAGCGGCTCAAAACATTCCCGTATTTCCGCGACAACAGAATCCATATCGGCATTCTGGTCAAATTCCACTTCGACAATGGATTTCCCCTCCGTAGAGATGGAGGAAATGTGCTTGATATGGCTAACGGAGGCGAGCGCTTCCTCTACCTGCTTCGTGACGGTAGACTCCACCTCTTCGGGAGAAGCGTCCTCATAGGGCGTAATCACCACGACATAGGGGTAATCCACATCGGGGAGCAGATCGGTTTTGATGCCGATCAGTGCCG
This sequence comes from uncultured Peptococcaceae bacterium, assembly GCA_937919295.1. Classification (GTDB taxonomy): domain Bacteria; phylum Bacillota; class Dehalobacteriia; order UBA7702; family UBA7702; genus UBA7702. The sequence goes on from CALFRX010000201.1 coordinate 4,900, forward strand.
TAATCCCCAAGAGGATGATTAGAGCTACGGCGACGACCACGGTATACGGTTTTTTCACGCTCAGTTTTGTTAACATACTTCTCTATCTGCGGTTTTTATCTAAGGGATGGTTCCGTTTGAAGCTCTTTTGCACCGCGAAGTCTACTTACCCAAATTACTTATATTATAGATATATTTCTATATGATGTCAACAAAAGCCCCTGTTTTTTTAGGTTTTTCCGGGAAAAACCCGGTACGGAAACACGCTTTCCACGATTTGTGACGAAACGTATCACCGGATCTCCAAAAAACGCGCCGCCAATGAAAAACAGACCACGCCGGAATCGGTGCGGCCTTAGGCTCTCAACAAAGCTTTTAACAATATTATGTTATGTGATCTCAGCCTTCAAATCCTGATCGACAATTTCTACCTGGTATTTTTCCACCAATTCCACAAAGTTTTGCAGTAAAAATTCATCGGAGAAGCAATCGATCGAATCCGTATCATTGACGACTTCCTGATTTTCTATTTTTTGGAGATAGGCATTTAACTGCGCGGAACAGTATACCCCAACGAGAATACCCTTCTTAAAATAAGCCTTATTTACTTGCCAATACTCAGCTTCGGTAATCCCAGCGTCTTTGGTGCAAAGGGACCAAAGCTCATAATAGCGGGGAACATATTCTTCGAGTTCGGCAAGTTCTTTCCCTTGCTCCACGATGCTCTCGGCACTGTATGCCTCGTTATTCCTGTTTTCCTTAACAGATGCCTCCGCTTCTTTTAATGCGTTGTTCCAGTTTGCCACATTGTACTGCCGTATCTCAATTTCCTTTTTCAACCTTGTTCGGCTCACTGTATTACCTTTATCCAGGGACTCCAAATAGGCCAACTCATAAAACAGTGCCTTTTTCTTATTGGCGACATTAGGTTCTCCCGGTAAAGCATCCTCTATCAGTTTATAGATGTAAACCGGATCGTAATAATACGGTTCACCGTCGATATAGGCGAGGAGCGGCCCCTCCGCCGGTTTGCAGTCCGTCACGGAAATATGAATGGTGCGCAACTCAACCAGATAGATTCCGCCGCCGACAAGGAGAAAATAAGCGCATATACCGGTGATCAGCAGACACCATTGCTTTTTAACCATAACCGTTTTCCCTCCTTACCCACCTCATTTTTCATTATGTATATCTATCATGCAACATTTACATTTTATATGCTACTTTACTTCCTGCTCCAATTTGTCAAATTCAGCGGTACTGAAAAATTGTCCCAGCGTAATCTCCAGGCCGTCACAGATCATTTTTATGGTTAGAATTTTGGGGTTGTGACTTTTTCCGTACAGGATATTTTTAATGGAAGAAGGTGGTAGCGCAGACATGGTGGCCAGCTTATTGATGGTCAGATTGCGTTCGTCGCAAAGCTGCAAAATCCTATTTTTGATCACAAGCGTCGTATTCATTTCAACATCTCCCTGCTTTTTCTTCAAGAATAGCGTATTTCTCTTGCAAAAGTAGGCTATACATGCTACTGATAGGCTACATGTAGCCCATTAAGGAGATGGTGAGTTGATAGAAAAAACGTGTTGTTTTACCGGGCATCGGCGGCTTCCCCAAAATAAGCTGGAGCAGATCATGATGAAACTTCACGGCGGATAATGATCAATGTGCTAAAGTAAAGCGGCCGCGTCGAACCGACGCGACCGCCTCAGACTGTCAATAAAGCCAAACTTTCTCAGGGGAAGGGCGGGAAGGGGAGCGC
>CALFRX010000202.1 GCA_937919295.1 uncultured Peptococcaceae bacterium
TGACGGTATCTGGGAAGAGCTTTTGGACCGTATCGGCACCATGCCGCTGCCCCCCTATATCAAGGAGTATTGCGGCGACATGGGGCGCTATCAGACGGTTTACGCCGAAATCCCCGGCTCCGTGGCGGCGCCCACGGCGGGACTGCACTTTACGGCAGGGCTTTTAAAGCAGATCGAGGCCAAAGGCGTAAAAATCGCCAAAGTCAATTTAAACGTGGGCTTGGGGACTTTTCGTCCCTTGGAAGAAGAGCATATCGAAGACCATAAGATGCACGCGGAATATTACGAGGTGAGCGAGGAAGCCGCCGCCACCGTCAACGCGGCGCGTGCCGCCGGAGGTCGGGTCATTGCCGTTGGCACCACGTCTACTCGAACCCTGGAAACCGCCGCCGATGAAAACGGCTTACTTAAGGCGGCCGCAGGCTGGACGAATTCTTATATTTACCCCGGCTACCGCTTTAAAATCGTCGATGGTCTGATCACCAATTTTCATCTGCCCAAAAGCAGCCTTTTGCTGCTCGTTTCCGCTTTGGCGGGGAGGGACAAGATCTTCCGCGGCTACGAGCACGCCATTGCCGAAAAATACCGCTTCTTCAGCTTCGGCGACGCGATGCTGATCCTGTAATTGTTTTGGAGAAATAGTATGTTGCGATTTGAAATAAAACACAGCTGCGGCAAGGCCCGCCGCGGTACTTTGACCACGTCTCACAGTACCATTGAAACGCCGGTATTTATGCCCGTCGGCACCCAGGCCACAGTGAAAACAGCAACGCCGGAAGAAGTTTGGCAAACCGGCTCCCGGATTCTGCTGGCCAACACGTATCACCTCTACCTGCGTCCCGGTCATGAATTGGTGAAAAAAGCGGGGGGACTGCATCGGTTTATGAATTGGCCTGGTTCGATTTTAACGGACAGCGGCGGTTTTCAGGTTTTCAGCCTCGGCCCCATGCGGAAAATCAGCGACGAAGGCGTTCTTTTTCGCAGCCATCTCGACGGCAGTAAGCATATGTTTACGCCGGAAAGCGTAATGGAGGTAGAAATGGCCTTAGGCGCCGATATTGCCATGTGCTTTGATGAGTGCGCGCCGTTTCCCGCGGACTATCAGGATGTGCAGAAAGCCGCTTACCGCACCTATGATTGGGCGAAACGCTGCAAGGAAGTGCATCACCACGATTATCAGAGCCTTTTTGGCATCGTCCAAGGGGGGACATTTGCGGATCTCAGGAAGATGAACGCGGAACAGATCTGCGGCCTCGATTTTCCCGGTTTCGGCATCGGCGGTCTTTCCGTCGGCGAGCCGAAGGAAAAGATGTATGAAATCCTGGAAGTCCTCGATCCCCTCATGCCCAAAGAGAAACCCCGCTATCTGATGGGGGTGGGCAGTCCCGACTGTTTGGTGGAAGGCGTGAAATTAGGTGTTGATATGTTCGACTGCGTTTTGCCCACGCGAATCGCCAGAAACGGCACGGTCTTTCATCCCACCGGCAAGTTGGTGCTGAGAAACGCCGAATACGCCGAGGACTTTCGCCCCATCGACGATACCTGTTCCTGTTACGCCTGCCGCAATTATTCCAGGGCCTATATCCGCCATTTGCTCAAAGCCGGGGAGGTCTTGGGCATCCGTTTGACGACCATTCATAACCTGCACTTTCTTCAGAATTTGATGGCGAATATCAGAGACGCCATTGAAAAAGACGCTTTTGATGTCTTTTATCGAAACTTTTTTTCGCAATATAAATTTTAATTACGATAAATAACTGGACAAGAACCGTAAAATCTAATATAATGTATGTTATCTAAGTAGCAAAGGAGTGTTTTGCCGGTGTCAAGCAGTGTACTTTGGACAGTCGTCTATATGGTGGCAATCGTTGCGATCATTTATCTTTTGATCATTCGCCCCCAGAAAAAGAGACAGAAGGATCATGAGAAACTGATCAATGAGATTTCACTTGGTGTTGAAATCGTCACGATTGGCGGTATTCATGGTGAAGTTACCCGCATCAAGGATGACACGCTTTGGATCAAAGTCAGCAATAATGTTGAAATAGAAATCGAAAAAAGCGCTGTTAACAGATGTGTGAACTAAAGATTTTTTAGAGGAAGGGGGATCTTTTCTCCCTTCCCGGATCTACAATTCGTTTGCAACGGGGCCTAAAAGGCCTTTTTATTTTGGAATAAGCAAACGCCTACAAGGAGTTGAAAAAATGAAATTGAACGGACGCTTAAAGCTAATATTGATCAGTGTATTGGTGATCTGTGCCGTTGTTCTTTCCGTCTTCCTTGTCAAAGAGCACCCCGGTTTACTGAAACTTGGTCTTGATTTACAAGGCGGTGTCAGCGTGACACTTCAGGCAGAACCGGAAGACGGTGAAACAGTTTCCTCTGACGACATGAAAAATCTTACCGATATCATGACGAAGAGGGTCGATGAGTTCGGTGTCGCCGAACCGCTGATCCAAATCGAAGGTGACGACCGCATTATCGTGGAACTGGCGGGCCTTAGTGATATTGAAGAAGCCGTGGGAATGCTTGGTACCACCGCAAAACTGGAATTTCAGGATCCCAAAGGCAATGTAATCTTAGATGGCACCGACCTTAAAAACGCTTACGTTACCCAAAGCGGAACCGGTACTTACGAGGTTGCGCTGGAATTTTCCGCCGCAGGGAAAGAAGCTTTTGCCAAAGCCACCACTGAATTTGTCGGTCAGGCGATTAGCATTGTCCTCGATGAGAAAGCGATCTCGTCTCCTACGGTGAACGAGCCCATCAAAGACGGCAAAGCGGTTATCGAAGGCATCGGTGATTATGACGCCTGCGCCGAGCTGGCCTCTCTGCTCCGCGGCGGCGCGCTGCCAGTGGATGTCAAAGTGATTGAAGAACGGGTTGTCGGTCCCCAGTTGGGCAGCGACTCCTTGCAAAAAAGCTATATCGCGATTATTTACGGCGTTGCCGCCATATTCCTTTTCATGGTTATTTACTATAAACTGCCCGGTTTGCTGACCTGCATATCGCTGCTATTATATGGTATCATTGTATTTTGGCTGCAATGTGCGATCAATGTTACCTGGACCTTGCCGGGGATCGCCGGCTTTTTGCTCTCCCTGGGGATGGCGGTGGACGCCAACATCATTATCTTTGAACGGCTGAAAGATGAATTGAGAAGAGGCAGATCCATGAGCGCCGCCATGAGCGCGGGGTTCCGCCGGGCCATGAACGCGATTATCGACTCTAACGTAACAACGCTGATTGCGACCACCGTACTGTTCTTCTTCGGCGTCAGCTCCATCAAAGGATTTGCCGTTACGCTCAGTATCGGTATTGTCGTCAGCATGTTTACGGCCATCGTGTTTACCCGTTACCTGCTGAAATTCTGCGCCAACGATCCTCTACTCAGCAAACGCAGTCTGTATCGGTCGTAAGGGGGTAGAATGATGAATTTTAAGATGAACGATCTTCACATTATCCGTAAAAGAAAGATTTGGTACGCTTGTTCTCTGCTGATCATCCTCGCCGGTCTCATATCCTTCTTTATGCAGGGATTCAACTTCGGGATTGATTTTACCGGCGGCTCCTATCTGCAACTGACGTTTTATGATGCAGGAGCTGTAAACGAAGGCGCGAACGCGACGGTCAAAGCCGCCGACGATGAAACAGCGGCTACAGAGGAAAAAACCGCTGCCGCTGAAAAAAACGCCGCGACCGGTGACATAGTGGGGATCAAGGTCTCCATGGAGGATCTTCGCGGTGTCGTCAATGATTATGTCAGCCATACGCCGACCATTCAGTATGACCAGACCAATAAAGCATACATCATCCGCACGGATATCAACGAAAAAGAAGATGTTGACGCGCTGTTAAAGGCCATCGAAACCCAAATCGGCCCCTTTGAAGTTGCCCGTAATGAAGTCATCGGGCCCACCATTGGCAAAGAACTGACGCAAAAAGCGATTATGGCTTTGGCCATTGCGTCGGTGCTGATGTTGATTTATATCACCATCCGTTTCCAAGTCTATTTTGGCATTGCCTCCATCATCACGCTGGTTCACGACGCTTTGATTGTATTGGCGGTATTTAGTATCTTTCAATTGGAGATTTCCAGTTCGTTTATTGCGGCGATTTTAACGGTAATCGGTTATTCGATTAACGCGACGATCATTGTTTTTGACCGGGTCAGAGAAAACAAGCCCAATTATAAACAAAGCGATCTGGATATGCTGTTGGATCATAGTATCAGCCAAACCTTTGCCCGTTGCGTCAATACCACCTTGACGGTATTGATGACCTTATTCGCCCTGCTGATCTTCGGCGGCGATACGACGAAAATTTTTGTGCTGGCCATGATTATCGGGACTGCTGCCGGTCTCTACTCCAGCATCTGCCTTTCCGGTTCTCTCTATCATGATTTACTTACGCATTTTGGCGATAAGAAGAATAAAGCCAAAGAGAGCGGTAAAAAACAGAAGAAAGAACAGACTGCCTAAAATAGATTTAGAGAATGATTGCGAGGGTGTCCCAAACGTTACGTTTATGCTGTGATCAGCCAGGGGACACCCTCGTTTTTTGGCTATTTTCGGAAAAACTATTCTCAAAAGCTCTTTTTTGTGCTATAATTTTAGATTATATTGGGAGGATAGGGCTTATGATCACACCGCCGGAATTAAACAGCCTGAAAGAGAAGATTGCGCAATACAATCCCGACTGTAATTGGGATCAGATTGTGGCAGCTTATCTTTTTGCCAAAGATGCCCACATCGGCCAGGTGCGTCATTCCGGGGAACCCTATATTAGCCATCCCTTGGCTGTGGCCGAGATTCTCACCAATGTCGAAGCCGACGATAAGACGATCATCGCCGGCATTCTCCACGATGTCGCCGAAGATACCGAGCATACCATTGAGGAAATCGAAACGCTTTTCGACAAAGATGTCGCCGTGCTCACAGAGGGCGTGACGAAACTGGGCAAAGTCAAAGGACGCACCAAATCGGAGCAGAAGATGGAGAACATCCGCAAGATGATTTTCGCCATGGCCACGGATATCCGTGTGATCATCGTGAAATTGGCGGACAGGCTCCATAATATGCGGACCCTCGATTACCATACCTCCGAAGTCAAGAAACGGCAGATTGCCCAGGAAACTCTGGACATCTATTCGCCCCTGGCCAACCGTTTGGGGGTTTTTCAGTTCAAATGGGAACTGGAAGACCTGTCTTTAAAAGCCCTGGAGCCGGAGAAGTACGCCTCATTGGCCAATGAACTGGCTTCGACCCGCGCTTCCCGGCAGACGTATATCGAGTCGGTGATCAGAATTCTCGGCGATAACCTCCAAAAAGCCCATATCCATTACATCGATATTTACGGCAGGCCGAAAAACATATACAGCATCTATAAAAAGATGCTGACCCAGAATAAGGATTTAAGCCAGATCTACGATGTTCTGGCTGTTCGCGTCATTGTCCCCACCGTTGCGGAATGCTACGGTGTTTTAGGTACAGTACACAGTCTTTGGGTGCCGGTACCCGGCCGTTTCAAGGACTATATCGCCATGCCCAAACAGAACATGTATCAGTCCATTCATACGACGGTCATCAGCCCCAACGGCAAGCCTCTCGAAGTGCAGATCCGTACGGAAGAAATGCATCAGGTGGCGGAATACGGGATTGCCGCCCACTGGCAATACAAAGAGGGGATAAGTAAGGGCAGACAGGATCAGAAACTGAGCTGGCTCAGACAGATGCTGGACTGGCAGAAAGAAGTCAAAGACGCCGATGAATTTATGGCGTCGATGAAATATGATCTTGAATATGAACTCGTTTACGTTTTTACGCCAAAGGGCGACGTTTACGAACTCCCCCGTGGCTCCGTACCCCTGGATTTCGCCTATCGCGTCCATACTGAAGTGGGTCATAAGGCCATCGGCGCCCGCTGCAACGGTAAGATGGTCACCTTTGATTACGTACTCCGCAACGGGGATATCATGGAGATCATCACCTCGAAATCGGGGAAACCCAGCCGGGACTGGCTGAAAATCGTTAAAACCCCCCAGGCGAGAAATAAGATTCGCGGCTGGTTTCGGAAGGAACAGCGGGATACCGGCATTGCCAAGGGAAAAGAAAGCTACGAGCGGGAAGTCAAAGCCTACGGTGATCTCATGGCCGAGTATTTAAGAGGCGACCGCTTAGCGGAGTTGGTGAAGCATTATAATTTTGCTTCCCTGGAAAACTTTTATTTAGCCATCGGCGAAAATCACCTGACGGTCAACGCCGTGATCAACGGCATCAAAGAGGATATCAAATACGAAGACCCGAAAAAGAGCGCGCCGGAAGTGAAACCCTTTGTGGAAAAAGGGGGGCACCACGGCATTGTGGTCAAAGGGGCCGACAATGTGATGATTAGATTTGCCCATTGCTGCAACCCTTTGCCCGGGGATCCCATCATCGGCTACATCACCAGGGGCGCCGGTATCACGGTACACCGCAGAGATTGCGGCAACGCCAAGGGATTCGATAAAAACCGCCTCATCGCAGTGGAATGGGAAGACGTTTACAGCACGAATTTCCAGGCGGAAATCGAGGTTCTCGCTTATGACCGGGCTCATCTCACCATGGATATCATGTCGGCGATTTCCGATACAAAAACCACGATCAACGCTGTTTACGGTCGTTCTACCAAAGACGGCATGGCCGTCGTCAGCGTTAAAATGGAAGTCAAAAGCAACAGTCACTTTGAATTCATCTGTAATAAAATACGCCGTATCAAGGACGTCGTCGAAGTAAGAAGAGTGATCCACGGCAAGCACTGAGAGGCGGCAAAATGAGAGTTCTATTGCAAAGAGTAAAATCGGCGTCGGTCACAGTAGAAGGCAGTCTTGCCGGGGAAATCGGCACAGGTCTGCTTCTTTATATCGGCGTCGGGGTTGACGACAGCGAAGCGGACATAACCTTTATCGCCGGGAAAATTCCCCACTTACGGATATTTCCCGATGAAAATGATAAAATGAATTTATCCCTACTCCAGATCGGCGGTGAAATTTTGGCGGTTTCCCAGTTTACGTTAATGGGAGATTGCTCCCACGGACGGCGTCCCGGTTTTTCCGGCGCCATGGCGCCAAAGGAGGCCAAAGCAGTTTACGAGCGCCTAACGGCGATTTGGCGGCAACAGGGCATCCCCGTGGCTTGCGGCGTATTTCAAGGAGATATGCTGGTCACTTCGGTGAACTGGGGGCCGGTGACGTTTATGCTGGACAGTAAAATCAGCAGGCTGTAGATAAAGTCAAACTTTCTCAGGGGAAGGGCGGGAAGGGGAGCGCCGTCTCCCCGTCCGGGTAC
>CALFRX010000203.1 GCA_937919295.1 uncultured Peptococcaceae bacterium
GCGGCGTACCCGTCTCCTCTTCCTTTTACCGCGTCTAAGCCGTTCTGAAAAGCCTCCATCCGTTTTCCGGAGCGGCTGATACACGGCAAAATGCGTCGGAGTCGGTCACTTGCGTACCCCTTTGTACGCGGCGTACCCGTCTCCTCTTCCTTTTACCGCGTCTAAGCCGTTCTGAAAAGCCTTACTCGGATTACAGAGATAAGCTATGACATCGATTGACCCGCGGTGTGTCCGCGATTTTATATTTACCCGGTCTTCTTGTCGAAACAAGGAGTTTTTTTGCAAATGGAGAACATATAAAGTGAATCCTTCCGCAAGGGCGGATTTTTCAAAAGCCGGTTTTCAAAGGAGAACAGATGATGCACGACGTGATGAGAATTGATATCAAAGAAAATATCCACGATGAAAACGATCATATCGCGGAACACGTAAAGGAGCGCCTTTCCGCTTACGGTATTCTTGTGGTCAACGTGATGGGCGCTCCCGGTGTCGGGAAAACAACGACGCTGAAGAATATCTTTAAACATCTGAAAGCAGCGAAGCCCTACGTGATTGAAGGCGATATCGAAAGCGACATCGATACCCAGGATCTGCAAAATAGGGGCATCGACACCTTTCAAATCAACACCTTCGGCGCCTGTCATCTTGACGCGCCCTTAATCCATGAAGCCATCCATAAGATGGATTTCAACGAGAAGGGGATTCTCTTCATTGAGAACATCGGCAATCTCGTTTGCCCCGCGGAGTTTTCCATTGGGGAACATGTGAAAATGCTCATCAGCACGGTGACCGAGGGTAGTGATAAACCGTATAAATACCCCCTGGCCTTTGAAAAAGCCGACATCATCCTGATCAACAAATGCGATCTATTGCCTTATGTCGATTTCGATGAGGACTTTTTTATGAAAGGCGTGCGGGCTCAGAATAAAGACGTGCCCGTATTTAAAGTTTCCGGCAAAACTGGCGAGGGCTACGCGGAAGTCGCCGCCTGGCTGGAAAAACATGATCTTGACTAACCGGAGAGAACGAATGCAAACGGAAAAAATAACGGTTTGGGGTATCGTCCAGGGAGTGGGCTTTCGACCCTTTATCGCGAAGCTCGGCGATGATATGGCCATGGCGGGCGTTGTGCGCAATAACGGCGGACTCGTCGATATCACGGTCACCGATACGGAAGAGCGCATTGACGCTTTTGTCACCGCCATAAAGGAACGAAAGCCGTTGCCGGCGGAAATTGTCCACATACGCAGAGAACGAAAACCGTTTCGGGAATTTGAGGGCTTCTCCATTGCCGTCAGCGGCGAAATCGACGACGAAGCACCGATGATCCCGGCGGATCTCGCCCTGTGCCCCGCTTGTTTTAACGATTTGAATGATAAAAAAAACCCCCGCTACCGCCATCCTTTTATCAGTTGTATGGCCTGCGGCCCCCGGTATACGATCATTGACAAAATCCCTTACGACCGGGATCATACGGCGATGGTCGATTTCCCCATGTGCGACTTTTGCACAAAGGAATATACCGATAGAAACGACCGCCGCTACCACGCCCAGACCATCTCCTGTCATGATTGCGGCCCCCAGTTGAAGCTGTATCAAAGTGATCTTGAAAAAGAGGACGCCGTAAAAGAAGCCGTCGCCCTCCTTTCAAAAGGTGAGATCATTGCCTTAAAAGGCGTTGGCGGTTACAATTTTATCGCTTCCCCCTTTTGCCACGAGGCTGTGACGCGCTTGCGGGAGCTCAAAGGCAGGGAAGAAAAGCCTTTCGCCGTGATGTTCTATGATGAAGCCCAGGTCAGAGAGTATTGCTACCTGACCGAGGAGGAAAGCGCCCTTTTGAACAGCGGCGCCCGTCCCATTGTATTGCTAAGAACAAAGAAAATGGCTTTTTCAACGGAAGTCAATAAGACCAGCCGCTATACTGGCTGCTTTTTGCCAAGCATGGGCTTGCAGTATCTGCTGATCGAAGCTTGCGGCCCGCTCATCGTCACCAGCGGCAATCTTTCCGATATGCCGATGATCCACACAGAGGATGAGATGTTTCAGCTCTACGAAGAGAAGAAGGATCTGCTTGCCGCCGTATTTTATCATGACCGCGGCATCCGTTTCAGCGTCGATGATTCAGTGGTGCGGGTTGTCGATCATCAACCCCAGATGATTCGCCGGGCCAAAGGTTACGCCCCGGTGCCACTTTTTATCGCCGGTGATGTGCCCCTTAAAAAAGAGGATCAGATCTTAGCTTTGGGCGGTCAGCTCAAAGCGGCGTTTACCTTGAGTAAAGGCCATTTCGCCTATGTCAGTCAATTCTTCGGCGATCTCGATGCCGAGGAAATCCGCAGGAATTACGTGGAAACCATCGAGGGTTTGAAAGCGCTTTTCCATATCACGCCGAAACTTCTCGTTACCGATATGCATCCCCTTTATTTCACTTACGATTTTGCGAAAGAATACGGGGAAAAACACCATATCCCGATTTTGCGGGTGCAGCATCATCACGCTCACGTGGCTTCGGTCATGGCCGAGCACGGCCTTGGCGGCGATGTGATCGGCGTCAGCTTTGACGGCACCGGCTACGGCGATGATGGGACAATCTGGGGCGGTGAATTTCTTGTCTGTAACGGTGCAAAATATCTAAGAGCCGCCCATTTACAGACGATTCCCATGATCGGCGGCGACAATTCCATGAAAGAAGCCTGGAAAACGGCAATGTGTTACATGGCTTCCGTGGGGGGCGCCGCGGAAAAATCCCCACTTTCTACCGATAACCGTTACGCGGTGGTCAAAGCCGGGTTGTATCATGGGATCAACGGCATCGGCAGTTCCAGTATGGGACGGCTTTTCGATGCTGTCGCGGCGCTCCTCGGCATCGCCTTGGAAAATCGCTACGAGGGAGAATGCGCCATTATGTTGGAGAATGCCGCGGCGCGAGCCGAAAAGTTGGGACTTACTCCCCATAAGATGGTCTTTATGTATTGGAACGACGGTGGTGTCTGGCAGATTTCCGCAGCACCGATTCTCCAGGCCATTGCCCGCGGTCTTTACCAGGGTGTCGCCATCGACGCCATGGCCCTCGGCTTTCATCAAGCGGTGGGGGATATGATCGCCGCCTTGGCGGAAAAGATCAGGGAAGAAGTTCCCACGAATCAAGTAGCATTGACAGGCGGCGTTTTTCAGAATAAAATCTTAATGGAATATACCTTGTCCCTTTTGCGGACAAAGGGTTTTGAAGTGTATTACAATATATCCGTCGGCCCCAATGACGGCGGCGTCTCACTGGGACAAACGTATATTGCGATGGAATATCTGAAGGAGGATCAACATGTGCATTGCGATTCCGGGCAAACTCACGGCCATTGAAGGCAGCAAAGGAATGGTCAGTTTCGGCGGTACGGAAATGAAAGTCCATCTCGGTCTGGTGGAAGCGAACATCGGCGATTATGTGCTGGTGCACGCCGGCTGCGCCATTGAGGTGCTGCCGGAAGACCGGGCCCAGGAAATGATCGAACTCTTTAAAGAAATAGATAACGAAGTGGAAAAAATCTGATGGAAGCGGCAAAAATTAAAATTATCAACGAGTTGAAAAATTATGATGGCCCAAAGGTCAAATTGATGGAGGTCTGCGGCACCCATACGGCGGCCATCTTCAAGAGCGGCATCCGCTCGCTGATCTCTCCCAAAATCAAGCTGATTTCCGGTCCCGGTTGTCCTGTCTGCGTTACCCCTACGGCCTTTATCGACAAATGCGTGGCCTATGCCCAAAAGGACCGCCACGTCCTTTATACTTTTGGCGATATGATGAAAGTGCCGGGGAGCAACAACAGCCTCAGCACCGCCAAAGGGGACGGCGCCAAAGTAGAGCTGATGTTTTCTCCCTTAGACGCCGTAGAGGCGGCGGCCAAGGATCCCGATACGACATACGTGATCGCCGCCGTGGGGTTTGAAACGACGATTCCCGCTTATGCTCTGACGCTGGCGGAGGCCCAATTAAAAGGCGTCCGTAATTTACTGTTATTAACTGCCCTGAAAACCACATTTCCGGCCATAGAATGGATTTGTGAGAACGAGAAGGGCATCGACGCGTTCATCTGCCCCGGTCACGTTAGTGTGATCACCGGCAGCGACGCCTATAATGCCCTTGCCGAGAAATATCAGAAACCCTTCGTGGTCACCGGCTTTGAAGGGGAGCATATTTTGGCGGCGATTTATGAAATCGTGGGGCAGCTGAAAAAGGGTGAAGGCAAGGCGAAAAACCTCTACCGCAACGCTGTACGGGATAGAGGTAACGCCAAAGCCCGGGCCCTGATTGAGCGCTATTTTACCGCTGGTTACGCCATGTGGCGGGGACTGGGGGAAATTCCCGGTTCCGGGATGTATCTGAAAGAAGCCTATCAAGAGTATGACGGCGGTAGTTACGGTCTGGATAAAGACGCGGTCTTGGCCAAATCTTGCCGTTGCGGAGAGGTCATCGTCGGACGCGTCAATCCCTGCGAATGCCCCATGTTCGGGAAGGGCTGCACGCCCACAAAGCCTTACGGACCCTGCATGGTCTCGGCGGAAGGTGCTTGCGGCATTTGGTATCGCAATACGATTTGAGGTGCAATATGAAAATAACCATGGCCCACGGCAGCGGCGGGAAGTCCTCCGCTGAATTGATGAAGGCTGTTTTTGGCAAATATTTTAAAAACGACGTCCTGGATAAGATGGAAGACGCCGCGGTTTTGGAGATCAACGGCAAAATTGCCTTTTCCACGGATTCCTTTGTGGTCACGCCGACGATCTTCAAAGGTGGTGACATCGGCAAATTGGCTGTTTGCGGCACAGTCAACGACCTTTTGATGATGGGGGCGAAACCTCTTTATCTGACCAGCGCTTATATTTTAGAAGAAGGTCTTGAAGGGGATCACTTGGAAACCTGCGTGGCCTCGATGGCCAAAACCGCGGCGGCGGCCGGCGTGAAAATTGTTGCCGGTGATACGAAAGTCGTGGAAGGCAGCGGCGGGCTGATGATCAATACCGCGGGAATCGGTCTGATTCCGCCGGAACGGGAAATCAGCGCCGGTAATCTCCGGGAAGGCGATAAAATCATCGTTTCCGGTTTTCTTGGCGATCATCATGCCTGTATTTTAAGTCACCGGATGAAACTCACCAATGACATTGTCAGCGACTGCGCGCCGTTAAACGATGTTGTCGACGCCCTCTTTGCCAGTGGCGCTGCGGTCAGAGCCATGCGGGATATCACCCGCGGCGGCCTTGGCACCATGCTCAATGAGTTCGCCGCTGCATCTAACTGTGGCATAGAGCTTGAAGAAACGAAAATCCCCGTTCGTGACGAGGTACAAGGCTTCTGTGATATCCTGGGTCTCGATCCCCTCTACATGGGGAATGAAGGAAAGATGATCGCGGTGGTCGCCGCCGCCGATGCCGAAAAGGCGCTGACAGCTATAAGGTCGACAAAACATGGCCAAGACGCCATACTCCTCGGTGCGGTCACCGCGGGCAAAGGCGTTGTGATGAAAACCCGTTTGGGGGGAAAACGCGTCGTGGATATGCTTTACGGAGAAGGCTTGCCTCGGATCTGTTAGGAGGTGACAATGGTATGCGGCAGAAAATGCTGTTTCTCTTCAATATCAAAGCCGGCACTTCCGCCATTCGGCCTAAGGTCGGCGACATCATCAATATCTTTACCAAAGGTGGTTACGATGTACTGGCTCATGCCAGTCAAGATCCCGATGATATCGAGACTTTCATCAAAGCCCGCGGTTGCGAATTTGATATTGTCGTCATCTGCGGCGGCGATGGCAGTCTCAACGATACCATCAACGGTTTGATGGCCCTTGATAACCCGCCTCCCTTGGGTTACATCCCCACAGGAACGATGAACGACTTTGCCGCCAGCCACCGTCTCAACAACAATATGCTGGTGGCCGCCAATGATATAATCACCGGCGAGCTGACTTATACCGATATTGGCTGTTTTAACGGCCGCTATTTTTCCTATGTGGCGGCTTTTGGCGCCTTTACCGATGTGGCCTACGATACGCCTCAGGCCAGTAAGAATCTTTTCGGCAAGAGCGCTTATTTCTTTGAGGGCATCAAACGGCTGCCGATGCTCAGCTCTTACCGGGTGAAAATTGAATGCTCCCAATTGGTGACGGAGGGCGATTATATCTTCGGTATGGCCAGCAACGCCATGACCATCGGCGGTTTTAAAATCAATAAAAAACCGGCGATCTCCATGGATGACGGCTATTTTGAAGTGGTGCTGGTGAAAAAAGGCATCAGCGATTTCTTTAACGCCCAGATGATGCTTCACGCTCTTGTACAGGGCGTGGAAAACAATAAATTCATTACCTATGCCCGGACAAAAAAAGTCAAACTGACCTTTGACGAACCTGTCAGCTGGACTTTAGACGGGGAGTTCGGCGGCGAGGTGCGGGAAGCCGAGGTTTCCTGCATCAAAAAGAAATTAAAAATCTACGTGCCCGCCCGTCCCATTGTTCCGGTAGAAGCCTAAAAAATCCTAAAAAACGGGTGTCCCTTGCTGATCAGTTTTGGAACTGGTCAGCAAGGGACACCCTTTTTTTACAGCACCTCCTCTATGGCTGTGGCGCAGCGGTAAACGGCCTTGTCAATCTCTGCTTCCGTGATGGTCAGAGGCGGATTGAAATAGAGTACGTTGCCCAAAGGACGCAAAATCAGCCCGTGGGCCAAAGCCCTTTGGTAAATTTCGTAGCCGATGCGTTTCTTTTCGTCAAATCCCGTTTTCGTCTTTTTATCCGTCACCAGTTCCATGGCGTTGATCAGGCCGATATGGCGGATCTCGCCAATGTTGGGATGATCTGAGAGCCGTGTCAAAAGTTTTTCATGGAGATATTGGGCGCGGAGGGCGGCATGTTCTAAAATATGCTGCTCCCGCAAAATCTTTTGTACGGCCAGGGCCGCGGCGCAACCCAGGGGATTGCCGCTATAGGTGTGACTGTGCATAAAAGCTTTGCCCTCTTTATAATCGGCATAAAAGGCCTCATAAACCTTGTCCGTGGCGGCGGCAATGGCCATGGGCAGATAGCCTCCGGTCAACCCTTTGGAAAGGCACATGATGTCCGGGGTTATGGCGGCGTGATCGCAGGCGAACATTTTGCCGGTACGGCCAAAGCCGGTGGCAATCTCGTCGGCAATCAACATTACGCCGGTCTGATCACAGAGAGTTCGTAGCTTTTTCAGGTAAAGAGGCGGGTAGATGCGCATGCCGGCGCTGCCTTGGAGGAGCGGTTCTACAATCACGGCGCAAGTGGTATCGGCGTAGCGGTCAAAGCATTTTTCAGCCTCTTCAAAGCAGTTTGCTTGGCAATTTTCGCGGTTTTGGTGGTAGGGGCAGCGGTAGCAGTCTGGGGCGGGAATGCGTACGGTATCCATGAGCAGTGGTTGGTAAATCTTTGCGTACATATCCAGGGAGCCTACGGCCAGGGCGCCGATGGTTTCACCGTGGTAGCCTTCACTTAAGCACATAAACCGGGTTCTTTTCATCTGACCCGTTTGGTATTGATATTGAAACGCCATCTTTAAGGCGCATTCCACAGCGCTGGAGCCGCAATCGGAAAAATGAAATTTCGTCAGACCCCGGGGCACGCTTTTGCTAAGCTCTTGGCAGAGTTCAATGACGGGTTTGTGGGAAAAGTTGGCGAGAATCACGTGTTCCAATGTATCGAGCTGTTTTTTGACGGCATTGTTGATTTCGGGATTGCAGTGACCCAGCAGATTACACCACCAGGAACTGATGATATCGATGTACTCCTTGCCCTCCATATCGTAAAGATACACACCTTCGCCGTGGTCAATGACGATGGGGGGAAATGATTCATAGTCTTTCATCTGGGAGCAGGGATGCCAAATATATTTTAAGTCTTTTTGGGCTAAATTCATGGTCGTTTCTCCTTAAAAAGGGATCGTAGTGTGTCTTTGTCAATGGCGAGGTCGTCTGCGTTGGGAGGGACCAGGGCAAGGATAGGCAGTCCGGTGATGGCGGTAATCATCGCGGCGTTGTCTTTTTCCATCGCCGTTTCCGTAAAGCGGTTCAGGATGACGCCGCGACAGCCGAGGTCCCTGCTTTTTAGGTATTCCGCCGTAAGTGTCACGGCGTTGATGGCGCCGAGACCGGCGTCGGCGACGATGAGGGTATCAAGTTTCAGGGCGACGATGATGTCTTCTAAAAAGAGATGGGTTTTGTCGTCGTAGCGAAGGGGACAGACGATGCCGCCGCTGCCCTCCACGAGAACGTAATCATATTTTTCCCTCACGCCCCCATAATCATGGCGAACCTTTGCCAGCTCCATGGGGTTTCCTTCCCATTTGGCGGCGAGGTGGGGGGAAACCGCATGCTGGTAGAGATAGGAAAGCAAGCTGTTTTCTTCCTGATCAAGGTAAGCGACAGCCTTGACGTAGCCCGCATCGCTTTCTTTGATGCTGTCGGCGCCGGAGAGGGCCGCTTTATAGTAGCCGACGTGAAAGCCGTATGCTTTCATGGCTTTGGCCAGGAGGGCGGTGACGTAGGTTTTCCCCACGTCCGTGCCGGTGCCGGTGATAAAGAGTCCGTATCCCATTTTATGACACCTCGTAGCCCAGTTCTTTTAACATCTCGAAGTCCGTGGCGGCGGAAATGCCCTTTGTCGTCAGCATGTCCCCGGTGATGGCGGCGTTAGCGCCTCCGGAGAAACAGGCACGGCCTTTATCCTTTAAATTGCCGCGGCCTCCCGCCAGGCGTAAAAGCGCGGCGGGTAGCAGAAAACGAAACACGGCGACCATGCGCCGAACCTCCTCTTCGGATAGGAGCGTTACCGTTTCCAGAGGCGTTCCCGGAATGGGTTCCAATATATTGAGGGGGACGCTTTTAACCTCCAGCTCCCTTAGGGTAAGCGCCAGTTCGACGCGGTCTTCCACGGTTTCGCCCAGGCCGAAAATGCCGCCGCTGCACACTTCAAGGCCATTCCTGCGCGCGGCGGAAATCGTTTTGATTTTATCGTCGTAGCTGTGGCTGGTACAGATTTGGGGAAAGAAGCGCCGGGAGGTTTCCAGATTATTATGAATTCTGGTTATCCCCGCCGCTTTTAATTGTTTAAACTGCGCATCGCTGAGGAGTCCCAGGGAAGCGCAGAGAACGAGAGACGTTTCTTTTTTGAGTGCTTCGATACTGCGGCAGACTTTTTTAATTTCTCGCGCTGGAAGCGATTTGCCGGAGGTGACGACAGCGAAATGCTTCACTCCCGCTTGCTCCTCGGCATTGGCGGCGCTGATGATTTCCCTTTGGCTCAAGAGGGGGTAAGCGACGATTTCCGTGGGATAGCGGCTGGACTGGGCGCAGAACTTGCAGTCTTCGCCGCAGCGGCCGCTTTTGGCATTGACAATGGCGCAGAGGTCGAAGCGGTTGCCGCAGAAACGGCGACGAATCTCGTCGGCGGCGGCGGTCAGAGGAGCAAGGGGCGCTTTATAAAGGGCAAGCGCCTCCTCTTTTGTTACGGTTTGTCCGTGGTATATTTTTTCTTTGAGTTGGGTAATCTGCTGCATGTCATTTCCTTTGTATTTGCTTTACGATGGGGAGCAGGCGCTTGCCGAGGCCGGCGGCGACGGCGCAGAGCAGAAGATCCCCCGGTATCGGCAGAAGAATACAG
>CALFRX010000204.1 GCA_937919295.1 uncultured Peptococcaceae bacterium
GCCCCGCCGACTGCCTCGTTCTACCCAAAGACGCCGAAGATATCGCGACGGTGATTCGCTTTGCCCGGGCAAACGAGGTGCCTTACACGGTCATCGGCAGCGGTTCCAATCTCCTTGTACTTGATGGCGGGATCCGGGGCATCGTGATTCGTATCGGCGAAGGCATGGCGACGTATACTGTCGATAATACTTTGGTTACCGCGAAAAGCGGCTGTACCCTGACGAAAATGGCCAAAGAAACGGCAAAACGGGGTCTGAAAGGCCTGGAATGGGCAGCGGGAATCCCTGCCAGCATCGGCGGCGCAGCCTATATGAACGCCGGCGCTTACGGCCACTTCTTTTATGAAACGCTGGAAGCGGTGGAAATCATCGACAGGGACTGCAACATCAAAGTGATTTCGAAAAGCGACCTTTCCTACAGTTACCGTCATACGTCCCTGATGGAAGATAAAGCCATTGTTACGAAAGTGATGATCCGTACCAGTTACGGCGACAAAACCCAACTCCTCGCTACGGTAGAAGAAACGCTGAAGCTGAGAAGAAAAAACCAGCCTCTCGATTTGCCCTCGGCGGGCAGCGTTTTTAAGAATCCCTCAGGGGATCATGCCGGACGTTTGGTGGAGGTTTCCGGTCTTTGCGGTCTGCGCGTGGGCAATGCCCAGGTCAGCGAAAAACACGGTAATTTTATCGTCAACCTCGGCGACTGTACCGCCGATGACGTTTTGATCTTGATGAAAAAAGTGCAAGCGGAAGTAAAAAGTCAGCATGGCGTTACTTTGGAACCGGAGGTATTGAAGATAGGCAGACCGTGATATATTTTAGGAGGTTCGCATGGACGCATTAAAAATTACCGGCCGCAGAAGACTGAAAGGCTGCGTGAATATCGGTGGTGCAAAAAACGCAGTGCTCCCGATTATGGCCGCGGCAATGATGGTCGACGGTGAGGTCGTTTTGAAAAATGTACCCCAGCTTACCGACGTTACCGCGATGTGTACGATCCTCAGGGCATTGGGCATCGAGGTAAAAGCGGAAAACGATATATTGATCATCAATGCCGAGAGCGTCAGATATCAAGACGTTCCCGACACCATGATGAAAACCATGAGGGCTTCCAATTTGATTTGGGGGCCTCTTTTAGACAGGTTTTCTTTTGCCCGCATCCCCATGCCCGGTGGCTGCCGCATCGGCAGCCGGCCCATGGATCTGCACATCAAAGGTATGCGCAAACTCGGTGTGGAAGTGGTGGAACACGGTGGCATCATCGTAAGCCACGGCAAAAACCGCAAAGGAAGCGATCTCTATCTCGATTTTCCCAGCGTTGGCGCAACGGAAAATCTCGTGATGGCCGCTGTAAAAACAAGAGGGGAGACGATGATCCGTAACGCTGCCCGCGAACCGGAGGTGGCGGATCTCTGCTCTTTCCTTGTCGCCTGCGGTGCTAAGATTGTGGGAATCGGCAGCGATACCCTTTATATCAGCGGTGTGGAAAAACTGCATCCTACGGAATATGAGATCATTCCCGACCGCATCGTCGGCGGCACGATGCTTTTGGCCGCGGCTCTTACCGGCGGCGATGTGACCATCAGGAAGACTCACCCCGAACATATTGAGGCGGTAACAACGAAAATGGCGGAAGCCGGCGTCATTATCGAAAGTTCCCCCGACACTCTGCGCGTCAAAGGCGGCGCCCCATTGCAGGCCGTGGATTTGAAAACCATGCCCTATCCCGGTTTTCCCACCGATATTCAGCCCCAGTTTATGGCCGCCATGACCCAAGCCGCGGGCGCTTCGGTAATCTGTGAAAGCATATTTGAAAACCGTTTTGGTCACTGTGCCGACTTAAACCGCATGGGCGCCGATATCAAGGTGGACGGCAGATGGGCCGTGGTACGGGGGGGTACGCTCTTAGAAGGAACTGATGTGGAGGCATCGGATTTAAGGGGCGGCGCCGCTCTGATCCTGGCGGGATTGGCTGCCGAGGGAGAAACGGTGGTTCATAACGCATCTTTCATTGAGAGAGGTTATAGTAACCTCGAAGCTGTTTTTAACGAACTGGGCGCAAGGATTGAGCACACCGAATGATACGGGAGCGGTAACGTAATGTTACTGCTCTTTTTTTGAAAATCTACTTTACTTGTATTATAAAAAAAGCTATAATGGTAAGCAGGTATATTAGAGTGTGAGGTGAGGAAATGGCAGGCTCTGGCAGCCCGGGCAGAAAAAGGAAAGCCAACGTCAGTTTACGGGAAAAAAGCATGAAACGGCGGGAGAAAAAAAAGCAGACTGTGTCCGTGGCGGGTTTCCTGATTCGCGCAGGCGTCGTCGTATCTCTTTTTTTTATCGCCTATTTCCTGTTGCTCAACAGCAGTTTTAAAGTGGAAGAATTCGAGATTGAGGGGAACAGTAAAGTTTCCGATGATGACATCATTACCCTTTCCGGTATCCATATCGGGGACGACCTCTTTCAAAGCAACGTGACCGCCGCCGCAGATCAGATCGGACTCCATGTGCTCATTGAAGACGTAAACGTAAGGGTACGTCCGTTCCATAAAATCCTCATTGAAATAACGGAAAAAGACGCCGTCGCCGGTTTCGTTGATGATGATGCTTACTATTATATCGATGCTGACAAAGTGGTCGTGGGCGAAAGCGAGATGGTGGATGAATCCTTGCCGCTTTTCTCCGGTTTTGAGATTCCCTCTTTTGTCTCCATCGGCCTACAACTGAACAATGCTGAACTCAATACGGATCTTACCATCGCCGCCGAGGCTGTGTCCCTTTTCTCCGGCTATACGCTGGAAATCAGCGCCCAATCGGAAAGTGTGAACAACATCTACCTCAACGGCGTGGAAGTGCGTCTGGGCACCACAGGCCGTTTGGAGCAAAAGCTGACGGTTTTGGCTTCTCTCGTAGGTTCGATGTCCCAGCAAAAACTGGGAAGTTTGGAATATATTGACATCAGTATTCCCGATGAACCCGTCATCAAAGAAAAACCGCTGAATATTGACGGGAGCAGCGGAGAAATGTGAGATTGGGCCTGATTGCGATGCTTGTAGAAGCATGAAAAAAACTTTTTTATTAGCAGGTATTTCGACTTTTTTGTAGAATAGAGAAACAGGTATATTATAATTTCGCGCAAAATTAAGTTTATAGATAGAAAATAGGGAGGAAATATTGCATGGCACTGGAATTCGAAGACATGGAATATGATCAGTTTGCAAAGATAAGGGTAGTGGGCGTCGGCGGCGGCGGTAACAATGCCATCGACCATATGATCAGCAACAAAGTCGGCGGTGTGGACTTTGTCGCCGTGAATACTGACCTTCAAGTGCTGAAAAAAACCCAAGCCGGTGATAAACTGCAAATTGGTACAAAACTGACAAGGGGCTTAGGCTCCGGCGGCAATCCCGAAATGGGCCGCAAATCTGCGGAAGAAAGCAGAGAAGACATCAAAGAAATCCTAAACGGTTCCGACATGGTATTTGTTACCGCGGGTATGGGCGGCGGTACTGGTACCGGCGCCGCTCCCATCGTCGCCAATGTGGCGAAAGAAGTGGGCGCTTTGACCGTTGGTGTTGTGACCCGTCCCTTTGGCTTTGAAGGCCGCCGCCGTGCACAGCAGGCGGAATACGGCATTACCGAGCTAAAAGAAGAAGTCGATGCTTTGATTACCATTCCCAACGATAAATTACTGCAGATCGTCGATAGCAGAACGCCGATGACCGACGCTTTTGCCATTGTTAACGATGTGCTCCACCAAGGGATTCAGAGTATTACCGATTTGATCGGCACCCCCGCTCTGATTAACCTCGACTTTAACGATGTAAAATCCGTGATGAAAGACGCCGGCTCCGCTTTGATGGGGATTGGTGTCGCCAAAGGCGAAAACCGCGCCAATGACGCGGCCACCGCCGCGATTTCCAGCCCCTTGCTGGAATCTTCTATTGAAGGCGCCCAAGGCGTGATTCTGAACATTACCGGCTGCCCCAACTTGAGCCTCTTCGAAGTCAATGAAGCGGCAAAGATCGTGGAAGCCGCAGCCGACAAAGATGCCAATATTATCTTCGGCGCCGCCATCGATGAGTCCCTCGACGACGAAGTTCGCGTGATCGTCATTGCCACGGGCTTCACCGGTGATGAAAAAGCAAAAGCCAAGGAAGAAAAGAAAGAGAGCGGTTCCCTTTCGGATTTCGATATGGACGATCTTGACATTCCCGCGTTTTTACGCAGAAAAGACTGATCGGTTGATTTCCTTAAATCACAAAGCAATCTCATGATATGCTGAGCTCCGGGCCATTGGCCCGGAGCTCAATTCGTATGCAAACTGCATATAGAGGTGTTTTAGACAAACGTTCCCCGTTGCTGAACCTTTCGCAAGGCTGCGGCACATTTAAGGATAAGCCCGCGCCGCGCAGCGAAGACCGCAGGAATTTGACGGGAGAGACACAATGGTTAGGGTAAAATTGTAGTAAAATTAGTATTAGGCAAACAGCTCACTCCTTTGAATGTGGTATGGTAATCTCATTCTATCGGATTTCGCTTGTTATGCCTACTCTTTTTTACCCCAATGTTTAGTATAGAATCTTTTTCGACAGTTTCATCCCGGGCCAAAGGCCCGGTTTTTTTTCGCTTAAAACTTGCCGCGCAATTCCACCACTCTTCCGATGATGGCCACAGGCAGAGAACGGATTTCTTCGTTGCTGTAATACATCGTTTCGTATTTCGTATTAATGGGCTGCAGCATCAGCCCGGTTTCCGTTTTCTTGACCTTTTTACAGGTGGCTTCTGCGCCGTTGATCAAGACAATGGCAATATCGCCGGAATCGACATCGTCTTGTTTATGGACGATGACGATATCTCCTTCCTGCATGCGAGGCTCCATGGAGTCGCCTTTGATCAATAAGCCGAAATACTCTTCTTTGTCTGAAATATTCCCCGAAAGCTCCTCGTAATCAATGATATTTTCCAGCGCTTCTATGGGACGCCCCGCCGCCACCTTGCCAAGGATGGGAATGCGGACTCCACCCATTTTCGATTTGGAGGAAATTCCCTCAAACAGAGGCTGATGCGTCAAATCATCCAGGTCTACATGAAAGATTTCCGCCAGGCGTGACAGTTTTGCCAGGGGAGGCTCCGCAACACCCATTTCCCATTTTTGGATGGTGGTAAAGGATTTGTAGCCCAGTTGTTTGGCGATCTTCTCTTGGGAAAAATGATTCTTTTTTCTTAAATATCTTATGTTTTCTGCGAGATACATGATACCCTCCTGTTACCATTGTAATATGAAGTTGAATAAATATCAAGTAAATTTTTACAAAATTTCAGAAAACTTGAAAATAGTTCCCTTGCCGTATTGACACTTGAATAGTTTTCAAGTATTATTAAGCCAACAAAAAAAGGGGGGTTTCTTGTGAAAACAAATGAAAAAAAGTATTCTATTCTTGAGTTGAGAAGGGCGAGAAATCTAACTCAAAGGCAGGTGGCAGAGGATTTTGGTGTTTCTTTGAGCACCTATCGGCATTGGGAAAAAGACATTTCCGAGGTGGGGGTCTATAAGGCGTGCGCCTTGGCAAAATACTATGACGTAAACATTGGACAACTTCTATTTTGCACAAAAACATGAAAAATATTCATGTAAAAAATATGAAGGAGTAAACCATGGGAAACATTATCAAAGCAAACATTTCTTACTGGATGACCTTTTTGGGAATGAGCCACAAAGAAGTCGCGGCGGCAATGAATATGAGCAACGCTACGCTGTACAACCGTATGCGCTTGCCATCTTCCTTCACCATCGCGGAACTGGAGCGATTTGCTGGAAAAATTGGCATTGAGATGTCTGATTTAGTGGTGAAAAAGGCATAACGGGAAAAGAAAAAATGAGGAAAAGGAAAGCAAATGATGATCTATGACAACAAAACACCTTTTGGCAGAGAACTGAAACCGGATCGCAGGATCAAAGGGCCGGCCGCCGTAACGGTCCGTTATTTGACCGACAAAGAAAAAGAACGGTACGGTTGCGAAAATATTACGGTGATCAAAAAGAGATGCGCCCACTGTCACGAGGAAAAATCAGATTACGCCTTTTTCCATTCTACCACATCGCCGGACGGTTTGTCTTCCTGGTGCCGGAAATGCGTTCTAAAAAGGCAAAAACAAATCCTTACGAAGGTGGAAAAACGCAGGAAGAGCTGGTGGAAGAAGTTTTATGAACAGAGACAGACTGAGACAATATAAGAATATCTTTATGGAAATTAAGGAATTGAAGGAGGAAATCGATGATTTGGAAGCGGGGCTTGCCCGCCGCGGGGAAGGAATACGGAGCTTTACGGCGCCGAAGGATTTTACCGGTGATACCGCTGCTCTGATTCTTGATTTAAAAGCGCTGTTATCTGAAAAAGTTGAGACCTTGACGGCAATGCGCAGAGAGATCGAATCTTGCTTTTTAACCCTTTCCTCCCAGGAGCGGCGGTTGATGCGCAAGAAATACGTCCTCGGTAAAACGAATCAGGTGATTGCCAACGAGATGTTCATGAGCATCGATAATGTAAAACGGATTCATTCTCGGATTTTAAAAAAAATTGAACATTGCGCGTAAAGACCGCCAATGGGAAACTTTCAATAGAGCATATTTCTTTAAAGGCAATTTTCTATGTAAAAGGACCATCCTCGTGGCGGATGGTCCTTTTAGGCCGTCGACAAAGTCTGATGCGCGGCGAACCCCTTGCCCCGCGACTGTTT
>CALFRX010000205.1 GCA_937919295.1 uncultured Peptococcaceae bacterium
GCGTTTTTTGCGGCTACCCCGGCACGCCGTCGAGCGAAGTATTGGAAACCGCCGCGAAACGAAAACCGGAAGGTGTTTACGTGGAATGGTCGATCAATGAAAAAACAGCGATGGAAGTCGCTGCCGGCGCTGCCTATACCGGCAGCCGCGTCCTCGTCACCATGAAACAGGTGGGACTCAACGTCGCCTCCGATCCTTTGCTGTGCGTCAATTACATCGGCGTCAAAGGCGGCCTGGTGATTCTCGTGGCCGACGATCCCGGCCCCATCTCTTCCCAGACAGAACAGGATACGAGGAATTTCGGAAAATACGCGAAAATCCCCGTTTTTGATCCGGTCACCCCGGAAGACGCCTATGAAATGATTCAGGATGCCTTTTATCTCTCGGAAAAAATCGGCGGTCCGGTGATCTTTCGCCCCACCACCCGCATCTGTCATAGCTGTGCCGTGATCAACACCGCAGAAATCAAGGCTCACGAAAACCAAGGAACCTTCGTCAAAGACAGCCGCTGGGTGATTTTTCCCCGGCTTGCTCATGAAGCAAAACGCCACCTTTTCCTGAGGGAGAAAGAACTTGGCGATACGCTTTCCACCTATCCCTATAACGAAATATGCGGCAATGGCTCCATCGGCGTGGCTATGGGCGGCGTCAGCGCCGCCTACACCAAGGAGGCTCTGTCCTCCCTGAACCTTTCCTGCAAAACGCTAACCGTCGCCACACCGTATCCTTTTCCGGAAAAAATTGCCCTCCATTTTTTAGAGGGTTTGGATAAAGTCATCGTCTTTGAGGAGCTCGATCCCGTCATCGAGGAAGCCCTCGTTTCCCTTTGCGGCAAGCACCGCCTCGACGTGGAGATTTACGGCAAACACAGCGGTCACACCATCATTGCCGGAGAAAACAACGAGAATACCATTACCACTCAACTTGCCGATCTCTTCGGCCTTGAAAAACCCATGATACCTGCTCAAAGCGAAACGGCGCCGGAATTGGCGGTAAGGCCCCCGATTCTCTGCGCTGGCTGCCCCCACCGCGCCGCTTTCTATGCCGTAAAACAGGCGATGAAAGATCAAAAGGCCGTGTTCAGCGGCGATATCGGCTGCTATACTTTGGGCAACGCCGCACCCCTCAATATGACGGACACCTGCCTCTGCATGGGGGCGGGAATTTCCATTCCCCAAGGGTTATCAAGAGGCGGTGATCAAGGCGTTCATTTTGGTTTCGTCGGCGATTCCACTTTTTTCCACAGCGGTATCACCAATGTCATCAATGCCGTTTACAACCAAAGCGATGAAATCATCTGTATTCTCGATAACTCCACCACGGCGATGACGGTACAACAGGCCATCAACCTGCTGGAAAGCCAGG
>CALFRX010000206.1 GCA_937919295.1 uncultured Peptococcaceae bacterium
TTTCCGCCGGTTTACTCACAAAAACAGCCATCTCGTCCGCATCAGATTTCGTGTTTTCCGCAAGCTCGTCGGCGCCGTCGGATAAGGACGCGGTCAATTCCTCCGTCCCCTCGCTGAGGGTATAGAGCCCGTTGTCAAGGGAGGCTACACCGTTGGCCAGTGTCGAAGCGCCGCCGCTTAAGGCTGCCGCCCCATCGGCCAGCTGATTGCTGCCGACAGAAAGCGCGGAGATATTGCTCACCAAGGCCGAAGCACTGTTGTACATCGTAGCAGTACCGTTCCTCAACGTTGAGGAAGCACCGGATAGCAGGGAGACGTTATCGGAAAGCGTCACAAGTCCGGCGTTCAGGGATGAAGCACCGTTGGCCATGGTCTGCACCTGACCGGTAAAACCCGCAACGGTATCCGCCAGCACGCCGGCATTGTCGCCGATGGCGTTCAGATGCCCCGCGACATCATCAACACTGGCTCCGACGTTCGCCGCGCCGCTGCTGTTCCCCGCTTTCACCTGTTCTAAAATGGCGACAGCACTCTCGGTATCACCGCTTTCTATCGCGGCGATGGCGCTGTCAATGGCATTATTGGCAGAGCTCGCCGAAGCGCCCGCCCCCGAGGAGATCCCATAAAGGGCCGCAGCCAACTGATCGGCGCCGCTTTCTATTTGACTGAGGCCGCTTTCTAAATTCGGCAGACTGCCTGCCGCGGCGGACAATCCGGCGGATAGGCTGCCGGCCCCCTCGGTCAAAACCGGCATATATGCATTGAGAGAAGACATTCCGCTGCTAACGGCGGCGGAACCAGCGTTTACAGAAGCAATACCCCTGTACAGGGTATCGGTACCCTGAGCCAAAGCAGGCATTTTCGCACTGACGGCGGAAAGATTTTCTGACAGTGTTTCCGCGCCATCAGCTACTTTCTGCGCGCCGTCAGAAAGCGCCTTTGTCCCCTCTTTGGCGCTTTCGGTACCGTCATGAATAGCACCGCTGCCGTCGGCGGCTGCCTGCAAACTTTCCGTCATCTCCTTGAGACCGCCGTAGATGGTTTCCGTATACTCTTGCGTAATCGCCGTGGAAACTTGGTCGTTAAAATTCTCCCGGATGAAATTGCCGAACTGGGCGAGAATAAAACTCTTTCGTTTATCCACAAGAAAAGTTATTTGCCCTGTGGAGGGGTTGCCATCGGCGGCGGCGGTAACATCTGCGGAAAAATCTTTATCGATGACGAAGGCCATATAATAATCGGTGTTTTCAATGCCATTGGCAAAGACACCGGGATCTACCGTTTCCCAGGAGACAGAGTTATTTTCCATGATGTTTTCCACAATCGTATCGCCGTAATTTACGTCTTTACCGTCAACGGTAGCGCCTTCATCAAGGTTGATCACGGCCACCGGCATATCCTTTAGCTTATCCGTGGGGTTCCAAAAAGCGTCGACATACAGTACGGCAAAGAGCAGCGGGATCGCGATGATACCGATAATGAGAAACTTATTCTTCGCCGCGATTTTAAAGCAGGTTTTCACAATTTCTTTCATTCGTTTACCACACCTTTTTTTATTCTATAAAATTTATTATAGCGCCGCAACAGAGGGGACAAAATAAACAAAACCATTTTTCTACCCATCATTTATAGTATAATTCGGAAATTTTGTCCTAAAAATTTATTCCGTTTGTCGATCTCTTCCTATATTGACATTTCTACATTTTATGATAAAATATATCTTGCATTCTGCAGGAAAAGGGGAACACGCCGTTGGAAGCAATCAGCCGCCATGTATTGGCAGAGTTTTACGGATGCCCATATCATCTGTTAAATAATCTGAAATTTATTGAGCAAAGCATGTGCAAAGCGGCGCTGGAAGCCGGCGCGGAAGTACGTGAAGTTGCTTTTCATAAATTTAGCCCCCAGGGAGTCAGCGGTGTGGTCATCATCTCCGAATCGCACCTCTCCATTCACACCTGGCCGGAACTGGGCTATGCTGCGGTAGACGTTTTCACCTGCGGTACCACTGTGGATCCGTGGGATGCCTGTAAGTATTTGCAGGAAATCCTCGAAGCCGAAACCATCAAGGGTATGGAAATTACTAGAGGTACGGATATTCCGATAAAGAGACAAACAGCCGTTTAGGTATGTTTGCCCCATAAAAATAAATGGCATCATGTGGAACAGAATCTGCTTATGGCAGCTTAAATCCACAACAAGGCGAATTACCGGGAAACCAATAGAGCAAGACGCTGAAAAAAAGTAAGTCGCCGCAGAACTGAATAAGATTGGGTGATTTTAGGCAAATGCAGACGCATTTGCCTCAGACTGTAGACAAAATGCGCGTCAGCGGATTTTGGGCTACAGGATGATAGGC
>CALFRX010000207.1 GCA_937919295.1 uncultured Peptococcaceae bacterium
TTTATCTGATTTTTTACCATGAATCCGAAACCTCTGTAAATGACACCCCCTATGGTAAATCCCTTGCGGAACCGGTGACCTATGAGCATTGGGACGCCACTTGGGAGGCGATCTTAAACAGTGACGCTGCCTATTTGCAAGATCCTGACTTTGAAGTGACGGCGGACAATTTCTATCAGAGTATCCGCGATCTTTTGACGGCCCCTGCCCGTATGTTTTTCTATAGCACTGATGATCAGATAGAAAATCCCTATAAATGCGACTCTTTGAAGGCCAGAACTGAATTTGCCGACGTTTTTCAGGGAGTGTCCCTTACAGAATATTCCGAAGAAGAATATAAGGCTATGGCTGGCAGAGAATACAATACGGAGGTTTATTTTTGGAACGTTGCCGGAAACTTTACGATTCTTTGCTATCACGATTACTCTTTTATTTGGATGAACCGTCGTTGTAGGAATACGGATTCATTTACCGGCGATTATTTCTATGTTGGGGAAAATCTTCATGACAAAGTAATGACTGCCTATGAAAAATTACTGCCATATTCCATGGAATGTTTGGTTCATGATATAGAGGTATATGATTGAGTATTTCTATGTCAGGGAAAATCTTCTTTATGACAAAGTAATGACTGCCTATGAAAAATTACTGTCCTATTCCATGGAAGCTCCGATGCGGTAAGAACTTTAATGCCATATATTTTTATAAAAACCCCGGGAAGGAGTGGCAAGCTCTTTCCCGGGGGTTTAGATTTAGGCTTCATCTTTCACATATTCCGCGATATCCTCTAATTTGCAATCTAAAATTTCGCAAAGGGTATTCAGTGTATCCGTTGTGATATTTTCGTTCGCTTTTAGCCGTCGAATTGTGCGGGTATCTATGTTGTGTTTCTCACGGAGCGTATAGGTTGAAATGCCTTTTTCCCGCATGGTTTCCCATAGTTTATCAAATGAAATCATATCATTCACTCCACCATAAAAATTTGCCTATTGCATATTTCTATTATGGGGTTTATAATCAACATCATTAAGGGGAATATAATCCCCATACATAAGTATGATCTGGAGGAATAGCATATGAATTACAAGAAAGCCTATACGCTACTTGCAGGAACAATGTCAAACGCCATTGATGAGATTGAAAAATCAAGGGTCATTTCACAAGAGATGGAAAATGCAATAAAGTTGTTAAAAGAAGGATTGGAAAAAGCCGAAGAGATGTATCTATACGCCGAGGAGTGAACGGATGCATGAAAGAGGGTGTCCCCAAAGCCAAAATTTGGCCTTTGGGACACCCTCTTAGATTGTTTATAAAACCGTTATTTGATTTTTTCAAAGGCCTGATTAAGATCGGCGAGGATGTCGTCGATATGTTCCGTGCCGATGGAAAGGCGGATCGTGGCGGGGGAAATCCCGCAGGAGCGCAATTCCTCTTCATTGAGCTGTGAATGGGTGGTGGAGGCCGGGTGGATTACCAGGGATTTTACGTCGGCCACATTGGCCAAAAGGGAAAAGAGGGTCAAGGCTTCACTGAAGGCTTTTGCCTTTTCCTCACCGCCCTTAATCTCAAAGGTGAAGATGGAACCGGCGCCGTTGGGGTAGTATTTGTTATAAAGCGCCCTTTCTTTGCCTTGGGCAAGGGAGGGATGATGCACTTTCTCCACCTGGGGATGATCTTTCAGATAAGCCACGACTTTCAAGGCGTTTTCCACGTGGCGCTCCACCCGCAGGGACAGGGTTTCCAAGCCCTGCAAAAGCAGGAAAGAATGGAAGGGGGAAATCGTGGCGCCCTGATCCCGCATGAGGGTGCAGCGGATCTTCGTCACAAAGGCGGCGTCTTTCGCGGCTTCGGTAAAAATCACCCCGTGATAGCTGGGGTTGGGTTCGGTCAGGCCGGGGAATTTGCCGCTTTTTTCCCAGTCGAAATGGCCGCTTTCCACGATCACGCCGCCCATCACGGTACCGTGGCCGCCGATGAATTTGGTGGCGGAATGAACCACGATGTCCGCCCCGTGTTCCATGGGGCGCAGCAGGTACGGTGTGGCAAAGGTGTTATCGACGATTAAGGGAATGCCGTTCTCGTGGGCGATTTCCGCGATGGCCTCCATGTCGCTGATATCGCAGTTGGGATTGCCCATGGACTCCATATAGAGGGCTTTGGTGCGGGGGCGCAGCGCTTTACGGAAATTCTCCGGATCACTGCCGTCGACAAAGCTGGTTTCAATGCCGCTTTCCGGCAGCGTGTGCGCGAAATAATTATAAGTGCCGCCGTAAATCGCGGCGGCGGAGATGATATGATCCCCGTTTTGGGCGATGTTGCGGATCGCGTAATCAATGGCGGCGGCGCCGGAGGCTGTAGCCAAAGCGGCGCTGCCCCCTTCCAGGGCGGCCATGCGCTCCTCAAATACGGCGGTGGTGGGGTTTTGCAAACGGGTGTAGATGTTCCCCGGCTCTGTTAGGGCGAAGCGGTTTGCCGCTTGCTCAGAATCTTTGAACACGTATGAGGTGGTCAGATAGAGGGGAACTGCTCTGGCGTCGGTGGTGGGATCTGCTGTTTCCTGTCCCACATGGAGCTGTTTTGTTTCAAATTTACAATTCTTATAATCCATTATCATGAACCTTCCTGTTTTTTCCCTACGGTCTGTAAAAGCAGATCCGCCAGGGTAACGCTTTCGAGATAGTCGTCGATCAGGTGATCCAGCTCCTGCCAAAGCGGCAGCGTACTGCATTGATCCGCCCGCTTACAGGCGCTGTCCTCCTCTTCGAGGCAAGTCACCGGCGCCAATGTTTTTTCCGTCAATTTCAGAATCGCGCCGACGGTATAGGCGGCGGGATCCTTTGTCAGGGCGTACCCGCCGCATTTTCCCCTGGTGCTGGTGACAAATCCGGCTTTCTGTAAAACAGCAACAATGCTTTCAAGATATTTTACGGAAATATCCTGGCGCAAAGCGATCACTTTCAAGGAGATGGGCCCTTGGTTGTCCTGTTTGGCCAAATCAACCATAGCGCGGAGCGCGTACCGTCCTTTTGTGGAAATCTTCATGGCTTTCTCTCCCCCGATCCCTGTTTTTCCCAATTATACTACGGATATGTTGCGTTTTCAATAGAGGGGGTGAGGTGGAAATGTGGCAAAACACGTTCTAATGTCACTGCTCAGTAGATTTTTCTGCAGTATATAAGAAAAAGCTAATTTCTGATTTCAGAAATTAGCTTTCGTTTTATCCGAGTTTTCCCGGTTATGCCCTTTGGCCAAGGGATAACGCCGGTGTTTTTATTTGATCGGGTGGATGGCCTTGATGTCGTAAGGCGTTGTCTGGTAGACGAAGTAGTTGAGCCAGTTGGAAAAAAGCAGGTTGGCGGCGCTGCGCCAAGTGACGGTGGGGGTTTTTGTATCGTCGTCGCCGGGGAAATAGTTTTTCGGCAAATCAATGGGAAGCCCCGCATCCTTGTCCCTAAAATATTCTTTTTTCAGCGTGTCTCCGTCGTATTCCGCATGGCCGGTGACAAAAATCTGCCGTCCCTGTTTCGTCATGACCACGTAAACACCGGCTTCCTCCGAAGAGGAGAGGATTTTCAGTGCCGGTACGGCTTCGATGTCTTCCCGCAAAACAGTGGTGTGGCGGGATTGCGGAACCATGAACACATCGTCAAAGCCGCGGAAGAGAATGGACCGCTTGTAATCAACATGGTGGGGAAAAATCCCGAAGAGCTTTTTAGGCAGGGGGTATTTCTTGATGCCGTAGTGGTAGTAGAGTCCCGCCTGGGCTCCCCAGCAGATATGAAAGGTGCTGTAAACATGGGTTTTACTCCACTCCATGATCTTGGTGAGCTCGTCCCAATATTCCACGTCTTCAAAGCTCAGATGTTCCACGGGGGCGCCGGTGATGATCATGCCGTCAAAATTTTCGTTTTTCAACTCGTCAAAGCGTTTATAGAAGGCCAGCATATGTTCTTCCGAAGTGTTCTTCGGCCGGTGGGAGGTCTGCATCAGCTCCATTTCCACCTGCAGCGGTGTGTTGCCGATGAGCCGGGCCAACTGGGTTTCGGTGACGATTTTGGTAGGCATCAGATTGAGGATGACGATTTTCAGCGGGCGCACATCCTGGGTTCGCGCTCTCGTTTCCGTCATCACGAATATGTTTTCGCTGTTCAGCGTTTTTGTGGCAGGCAACTGATTGGGGATTTTAATAGGCATATGGATCATACTCCCGTTAAGGTATTAAAAAAATCGTAACATTATTCGATCCTCTTGTCAAACGGTTTTCCGGAAAACTCATGATTTATTGCAAAATCAGCAAGAAAATACTTTGAAAAGACAGTGGATTCTGTTATAATAAGCTGATGCAAGAAAAACAGACAGCGAACAGATCTTTTTAAGGGGCAAGAAACCATGGAGCTGAAAAAAAGGTCCGAACCGAAATTCATATCCTCCGAAAAAGCGGCAGAGGTCTTCGCCGATATGAAGTTGGCGGAGCCGACAGCAGAGGAACCGGAAAAAGATGAGCCTGCCGCAGGGGCGGAGCTTACGGAAGAGCCGCTTTTGGCAAGGGAACCGGAGCATGAAGAAGATGATTTAGACGAAGTCTCCGTTTCCGTTATGGAAGAGGAATCACCCAAGGCAGGCAAGAGGAAACGCGAGATCAGTCCCGCATTTCTTTACGGTCTGTTCTTCTATTTGTCCATCGTCTTTTTGGAATGCGTACTGAAAGTTCACGTTTACGGCACCTTGTTGAACCGCGGATTATTGCTGATGGCCCTCTTTTCCCTGCCCATCGCCGGTATTTTCGCGATACTTACCGCCTTGGCCAAAGGCAGAATCGTCCCCTTTTTACTGCTGATTCTGACCACGATCTACTTTATGATCCAGCTCGTTTATGATACGATCTTTTCCACCTTTTTTACCCTCTATTCCTTCACCGGCGTCGATGACGTTTCGGAATTTTGGCAGGAGGCTTTGCACGGCATCAGCCAAAGCGCCCTTCTGTTGTTGCTCCTTGTCTTACCGACCATCGCGCTGATTGTCTTTTATCGTTTTCAGCGCTTTGAGCAACCTGTGGCTATTTGGGTTTTTGCGGTGCTGCTGGTGCTCACCGCGGCTTTTCAGGTTCTTGGTACGGTCATCGTCTATCGCGGCGACGACGAGGTTATGTCGGAAAAATACCTCTATACGAAGACCTTTATTCCCACGTTGTCCGTGAATGATTTCGGCGCTTTGACCACCCTGCGTTTGGATATGAAGAACATGATCTTTGGCATGGCGGATACGGATACCGCCGCCGCCTACGAAGCCCAGGAGGCCGCTGCCAGGGAAACAGCGGACACGGTTTACGCCGACAATGTCCTCGATATTGATTTTGGGGCGTTGGCCGAAAGCGAAACGAACGCTACCTTAAAAGATATGGACGAATATTTCGCCACGGTGACCCCCACGGCGCAGAACGAATATACCGGCGCCTTTCAGGGTAAAAACCTGATCTGGATCGTGGCGGAGGGATTTTCCAGCTGGGCGTTGAACGAGGAGCTCACGCCGACCCTCTACAAAATGGCCAACGAGAGTTTCGTTTTCGAGAATTACTATAATCCGATTTGGGGCGTTTCCACCAGCGACGGCGAATACACGGTCTGCACCGGTCTTCTGCCGAAAGCCGGCGTTTGGAGCATGTCCGCCAGCGCCGGCAACGATATGGCCTTCTGTCTCGGGAATCAACTCGGTAAGCTCGGTTATCTTTGCAACGCTTACCACGATCATACCTATACTTATTATAACCGGGATGAAAGCCATGCCAACTTAGGGTACCATTATTACGGGAAAGGCAACGGTTTGAAAATCACCACCCAGTGGCCGGAAAGCGACTTGGAGATGATGGAAAATACCGTGAACGATTATACCAACAGCGAGCCGTTCCACATTTATTATATGACGGTCAGCGGTCACCTGGAATATAATTTTAACGGTAACAGTATGGCTAAAAAGCACGAGGCAGACGTGGCAAAGCTCAATCTCTCCACCGCCTGTAAGGCCTATATCGCCTGTCAGATGGAATTCGAGCAGTCGATAAAATACCTGATCAGCGCTTTGCGTAAAGCCGGTGTCTTAGACGATACCCTGATCGTTATTTCCGGGGATCACTATCCTTACGGTCTTACCACCGAAGAGATCAACGAACTCAACGGTGATGAAGTGGAGCAGAATTTTGAACTTTACCGTTCCACGCTGATCATGTGGAACAGCGTTTTGGCAAAACAAGATCCGGTGGTCGTGGAAAAGCCGTGTTACGCTGTAGATATTCTGCCCACCCTCTCCAATCTCTTCGGCGTTGACTATGATTCCCGTTTGTTGATGGGGAGGGACATTCTCTCCACCGCTTCGCCGCTGGTTGTTTTTTCCAACCACAGCTGGCTGACGGATCAGGGACGGTACAATGCCGTTACCGGGGAGTTCACCGCCGACGAGGGAGTGGCGGTGGCAGATGAATACGTAAAAAATATGATGGATAAGGTCAATTCAATGTTCAGTTATTCCGCAAAGATTTTAGAAAATGATTATTATGCTTCGGTGGTCCCCGCGGAGAAAGAAACCGCCGAGGCAAAGGAGACCACAGAATGAAATAGTTAGGCTGATCCGGAACGGATTTCCCCTTAGGGTAAACGGTTCCGGGCAGCCTCTTTTTTTAAAGGGGAGAAAGTGTATTTTATGCATATATTTTTATAAATTTAAAAAACACCTCGGGTAATGTTGACGTAAAAGAGAAATTCTTTTATAATAATAAGAATCATGAAAAAGAGAACGGTATGTAGGAGTTTGGAAAAGGCAGGAGGCCTTTTCGGTACGAAAGGAACGATGAAATGAGCAGCAGAGAAAAAGAAATATACCTTGTGCTGGCCGACGGTACAGTGATGAAGGGTAAGAGCTTCGGCGCTTGCGGTGATGTCGTCGGCGAGGTGGTCTTCACCACAGGGATGACCGGCTATTTGGAAACCCTCACCGATCCCAGCTATTACGGGCAGATCGTAGTTCAGACATTCCCTCTGATCGGCAACTACGGGGTTATCCCGGCAGACTTTGAAAGCGAGAAACCGCAGTTAAGCGGTTACATCGTCAGGGAATGGTGCGATTTTCCCTCAAACTTTCGCTCTGAAGGAAATATTGATACGTTATTAAAGGAACATCATATCGTCGGTCTCTATGCCATCGATACCCGGGCTTTGACCCGAAAACTGAGAAGTGCCGGGGTGATGAACGGCATGATCACCACAAGCCTTGCTGATTTCGAAGAGAAGTTGGCCAAAATCAAGGCATATCGCGTGGAAAACGCCGTGGCGGCCGTGACCGAAACCGCGGAAACCGTGATAAAACCCGAAGAAACCGCTTATCGCGTCGCCCTTTGGGATTTCGGCGCCAAAGGCAATATCATCAGGGAATTGGTAAAACGCGGCTGTGAAGTCGTCTGTGTTCCTGCGGATATCACCGCGGATGAGATCGAAGCCCTCGGCGTCGACGGCGTCGTACTCAGCAACGGCCCTGGGGATCCCAAGGAAAATATCGGCATCATTACGGAGATCGGCCGTTGGACCAAAAAGCAGATCCCTACCTTTGGCGTCTGTCTCGGCCATCAGTTGCTGGCCCTCTCCGAAGGGGCCCGCACCGAAAAGCTGAAATACGGCCATCGCGCCGCCAACCAGCCGGTGCGGGAGATGACCACAGGGAACATTTTAATCACCAGCCAGAATCACGGCTATACTGTGATCAGCGAAAGTCTGCCGGATCACGCTGAGTTGGTCTATGAAAACGTCAACGATAGCACCTGCGAGGGCGTGGCCTACCGGAACTTCCCCGGCTTTTCCGTGCAGTTTCATCCCGAGGCCAGCGCCGGTCCCCTGGATCCGTGCTTTCTCTTTGATCACTTTATTACCATGATGGATACCGGGAAAGGGGGCAAGGACAATGCCGCAGAATAAAGAGATTAAAAAGGTTCTCGTAATCGGCTCCGGCCCCATCGTGATCGGACAGGCCGCCGAATTCGACTATGCCGGCACCCAGGCTTGCCGGGCATTAAAGGAAAAAGGTCTCGAGGTGGTACTGATTAACCCCAACCCCGCGACGATTATGACGGATAACGTCATTGCCGATAAAATCTATATTGAACCCCTTACCACCGAAGTGGTCAAGCGCATCATCAAAAAGGAAAAGCCCCAGGGCTTCCTCTCTACCTTAGGCGGCCAGATGGGACTGACCCTCGGGATGCAGCTGGCCAAAGAAGGTTTTTTTGAGCGGGAAAACGTTAAGATGCTCGGCGCTTCCCTGGACACCATCGAAAAGGCCGAAGACCGCCAGAGCTTTAAAGACTGCATGGAAGAGATCGGCCAGCCTGTGATTCCCTCCCTGGTGGTCACCGATATTGAGGCTGCCGTGGGTTTCGCCCGGGAAATTGGCTACCCCGTCATCGTGCGCCCTGCTTTTACCTTAGGAGGCAGCGGCGGCGGCATGGCCGACGATGAAGCCGAACTGCGGGAAATCACCGAAAACGGCCTTCGTACCTCTCCCATCCATCAGGCGCTGATCGAAAAATCAGTGGCCGGTTGGAAGGAAATTGAGTTTGAGGTCATGCGGGACAGCAACGACAACATCGTGGCGGTCTGCTCCATGGAAAATCTGGATCCCGTCGGCGTCCATACCGGTGACAGCATCGTCATCGCCCCGGCGGTGACCCTCTCCGATAAGGAATATCAAATGCTGCGCCGGGCGGCTCTGAACATCGTTACCGCCCTCAAGGTGGAAGGGGGCTGCAACTGTCAGTTTGCCCTCCATCCCAATTCCTTTGAATACGCGGTCATCGAGGTAAATCCCCGTGTCTCCCGATCCTCTGCCCTGGCCAGCAAGGCCACGGGCTACCCCATTGCCCGCACGGCGGCGCTGATCGCCATCGGCTTTCACCTCGATGAGATTCAAAACGAAATCACCGGCAAGACGTTTGCCTCCTTTGAACCGGCCATCGACTACGTGGTGGTCAAAATGCCTCGCTGGCCCTTTGACAAATTCGTCTACGCCAAACGCTCCCTGGGAACGCAGATGAAGGCCACCGGGGAAGTCATGGCCATTGCCCCTACCTTTGAAGAAGCCCTGATGA
This sequence comes from uncultured Peptococcaceae bacterium, assembly GCA_937919295.1. Lineage (GTDB taxonomy): Bacteria > Bacillota > Dehalobacteriia > UBA7702 > UBA7702 > UBA7702. The sequence continues at coordinate 9,128 of CALFRX010000207.1, forward strand.
AGTCGGTGCGCGGGGCGGAGATCGGCCTAAAAAGCCTGTCCATGGCCAAGATGGAGCAGCTAAACGATGACAAACTGGCGAAATTGGCCGGTAAGGCCACAGATGAGCGGCTCTTCGCCATCTATGAATGGATCCGCCGAGGCGTCACCATTGAGACCATTCATGAAAAAACCCGTATCGATCTCTGGTTCTTAAAGAAGATTAAAAATCTTGCCGTCATGGCCCAAACCCTCCAAAGTGAAACCCTCGACAGCGATCTCTACCTGGCCGCCAAGAAGATGGGTTTCCTCGACGAGACCATTGAAGAGCTCTCGGGCCAGGAGATTGCCCAACCGGCCAAAGCGGTCTACAAGATGGTGGATACCTGCGCCGGTGAATTCGCTGCCGAGACTCCCTATTTTTACAGTACTTACGATGAGGAAAACGAGGCGGTGGAGTTCATCAAGGAACACGCCACCGGCAAAAAGACCATCGTGGTCTTTGGTTCCGGCCCGATCCGTATCGGTCAGGGGATCGAATTCGATTACGCTTCTGTCCACTGCGTTTGGACCCTGAAGGAAGCCGGTTACGAGGTGGTGCTGGTCAATAACAATCCCGAAACCGTATCCACCGACTTCAATACCGCCGACCGCCTTTATTTCGAGGCTTTAACAGCGGAAGACGTCGGCCATATCCTCAATACGGAAAAGCCCTTTGGCGTCGTCGTGGCCTTCGGCGGCCAGACCGCCATCAAGCTGACAAAATACCTGTCCGACCGGGGAGAAAATATCCTCGGTACCCAGGCAGACAGCATTGATATCGCCGAAGACCGGGAGCGGTTTGACGAAATTTTAGAGCAGTATCAGATCAAACGCCCCAAAGGCGAAACGGTGATGACCACAGCGGAAGCCGTGGACAGCGCCGACCGTCTCGGCTATCCCGTACTGCTGCGTCCCTCTTACGTATTGGGTGGTCAGAACATGATCATCGCTTTCAACGAGGAAGACATTGGCGAATATATGGCCATCATCTTAGCCCAGGGCATTGAAAATCCTGTGCTCATCGATGCCTACCTGATGGGCGTTGAGGTGGAGGTGGACATCATCTCCGACGGCGAGGATATTCTGATTCCCGGCATCATGGAGCATATTGAGCGGGCCGGCGTTCATTCCGGCGACTCCATTGCCGTCTATCCGGCCTTTAACCTGACCGGCGCTTTAACTGAACAGCTGGTGGCCGCTTCGGAAAAGATCGCCAAGGGCTTAAAAACCAAAGGTCTCCTCAATATTCAATATGTGATCTTTGCCAATGAAATCTATGTCATTGAAGCCAATCCCCGTTCCTCCCGGACGGTCCCCTATATTTCCAAAGTGACCGGGCTGCCGGTGGTGGATATCGCCACCCGGGCCATGCTCGGCGAAAAACTTAAAGATATGGGCTACGGCACAGGTCTTTACCGTTCCGTGCCGTATTACGCCGTAAAAGTGCCGGTCTTTTCCTTCGAAAAACTGGCTGATCTCGATACCCAGTTGGGGCCGGAAATGAAATCCACCGGCGAGGTTTTGGGCATCGGCCGCACTTTGACGGAAGCCCTTTATAAAGGCCTTGTCGCGGCCAATTACCGCATGGAAAAGGGGGGCGGGGTGTTCATTACCGTCCGCAACAGCGACAAAGGGGAAATGGTGGACGTGGCCCGGAAGTTTTACGAGAGCGGTTTTTGCCTCTACGCCACCAGCGGCACGGCCCGGGCGCTGGGCAACGCCGGTATGGAAGTGAGCGAGGTGCCGAAGATCAGCGAAGGAGACGGCTTGATGGAAATGCTGGAAAGCGGCAAGATCAACTATGTGATCTCTACTTCCAAAAAGGGCAGACTCCCCGCGCGGGACAGCGTCAAGATCCGCCGCAAAGCGGTGGAACGGGCGATTCCCTGTTTGACCTCAATGGACACGGCCAACGCTTTGATCGACAGCCTGAACAGCCGTTATTCCCAGCAGACCATGGAATTGGTGAACATCAACGGACTGCGCCGGGAAAAAAGGAGAGTGCCTTTTCTCAAAATGCGCGCCTGTAATAACGACTATCTCTATTTCGACTGTTTCGACCAGGAGATCAGCGCACCGGAATCGGTGTCGGTGGCTTTGGCCAACCGGCGCACCGGCATCGGCAGCGACGGCATGATTCTGATCGGTAAATCCGATACCTGCGACGCCAAAATGACGGTCTACAACGCCGATGGCACTGAGGGCATGATCGGTGGCAACGCCTTGCGCTGTGTCGCCAAATATCTCTACGAAAAAGGTATTGTCCGGCAAGAGCAGATGATCATCGAAACCGCCAGTGGCCCCCGACGGGCCCGCCTCTATCCCAAAGACGGCGAGGTGAACAGCGTCACCGTAGACATGGGTAAAGTAGTCTTAGACGCCGAAAAGGTGCCGACCCTGATCAAGCCGGAAAAGGATCGCATGGTCTGCGGCCAGAAGATCGTCATTGACGGCAAAATCTATGAGGTGACCTGCCTGTCTCTGGGGAATCCCCACTGTGTTGTTTTCCTGGAGGATATTCACAGCCTTAATTTGGAACAGTTGGGCCCCCAATTTGAAAACGCGCCGCTTTTCCCGGAACGGGTCAATACGGAATTTGTTTCCGTTCTCGCCCCCAATAAACTGCGTATGCGCGTTTGGGAGCGGGGCAACGGGGAAACCTGGTCCTGCGGTACCGGGGCCTGCGCCGCGGCAGTGGCAGCGGTTTTAAACGGCTACTGTAAAAAGGACAGTGATATCACCGTGAAGCTCAAAGGTGGTGACCTGGTGATCCGCTATCAAAGCGACGGCACGGTGCTGATGACCGGCGACGCTAAAAAAGACTATGAAGGCGTTATCGAGCTTTAAGCGGGTAGTTTAACGAGGGTAAAGAAGCGAAAAGCGGGCATTCCTATGAAAACCTGGAAGAAAGAAAAATGGAAAATTTGATTGAAGTAGATGATCATCGCCGCCGCAAGGCCGAGTTGTCCTTGGCCAATGTGGTGATGTGTTTGTTGGTGATTTTTATTCACGTTTCCTCGGAGCCGGTAACTTTTCTGCTTAAGGATAGTTGGCAATATATCGCGGTGGCGACGGCAACTCACCTCGGGGGCTTTGCCGTTCCCGGCTTCATCTTTCTCAGTGGCTTGAAATTGTTCCTCCATCATGGAGACGCCATCCATTACCTTTCGTTTTATAAGAGACGTTTTATTGTCGTAATCATTCCCTATATAGTATGGTTTTGCGTTTATTTTATTTACTTTTATCTGAGTCATTATGTCGTTATGGATATTGGTGCCATGGCAAAATCATTTTTTCTTGGTACTTTGGTAAGCCCTTTTTATTTTGTTGTGGTAATTGCGCAATTCTATTTGTTCATGCCGTTATGGCGCTGGTGGCTTAAAAAGGATAGGCCCCTCACAGCCCTGTTCATCGCGTTTGTCCTGATGATGATCAGCAAAAGCCTGCCGCAGTTGCTGTCTGCCATTTTCCCGGCTTGGCATTTCTCCTATAGTAATGTGTTGTTTTCGTCTTATCTCTTTTTTTGGGTCGGCGGTTGCCTGGCTGGCAAGTATTACGAATTATTCTTCCGTTTGCTTTTTCGCTATGCCCGGCT
>CALFRX010000208.1 GCA_937919295.1 uncultured Peptococcaceae bacterium
GGCCAGAGCGGCCAAAGTATCGGCGGTTTCGCCGCTTTGGGAAACGAGGATGGTCAGAGTATGTTCATCAAGAATCGGGTCACGATAGCGGAATTCTGAAGCGATATCGACTTCTACCGGAATCTGCAAGAACTTTTCGTAAACGTAGCGTCCAACGAAGCAGGCGTGATAGGCAGTGCCGCAGGCGACCATGACAATCTTTTTGATATCGACCACCTTTTCAGCGCTAAGCTTCAATTTGCCGAGATCAATCTTTTGGCCGTCACAAACAATTCTGCCACTGAGACAGTCCCGCAAAGCTCTGGGCTGCTCGAAAATTTCTTTCAGCATAAAATGCTCATAGCCGCCCTTTTTTGCCGCGGCCAGATCCATGGTCATCGCTTCCGGGACCGGATGAATTTCCTTGCCGTCGGCGTAGAAGGTCACGCCGTCCCTGGTCAAAACGGCGGTTTCCCCGTTTTTCAGGACAACGTAACGGTCAACGTAACCGATGAGGGCGGGGATATCCGAAGCGAGATAATTGCCGTCTTTGCCAAAGCCGACGATCAAGGGACTGTCCTGGCGGATGGCCACGAGATAATCCGGATCGTCCTGACTCATGCAGACCGCGGCGTAAGAGCCGCGCAATTTTTCTTTGGCCTTCCAAACCGCCTGTAAAAGATCGCCTTCATAGCAATGGGCAATCAGGTTTGGCATGACTTCGGTATCGGTTTCCGAATAGAACCGGTAGCCTTTGGCTTCCAATTCTTTTTTGATCTCCAAATAATTTTCAATGATCCCGTTATGCACCACGGCGATATGGCCGTTAGCATCACGGTGGGGATGGGAGTTGCGGTTACAGGGTGCGCCGTGGGTGGCCCAGCGGGTATGGGCGATGCCTTGAGTCCCCTCAATGGTTAACCCCTCAATGGCTTTTTCCAAATCAACAATTTTCCCCGCCTGGCGGTGCACCTCAATATGATTGTTATGGTAAATGGCAATTCCGGCTGAATCATAACCCCGATATTCCAGTTTTTTCAATCCGCTGATCAAAAACGGGAGCGCTTCTTTTTCACCGATATAGCCCGCGATTCCGCACATGATGATCAACTCCTTTCATGCAGTTTTCTCATATAAATTGTATTATTTCTATTTTATTCCGATTTTTCCTGCTTTTAGCAATGAAGTTCTTCCTTTATTACCTTGATGAGCTCTTGCAGAACTGCTTCCAATTCCTCTTGATCACCGCCTTCACCCATCACCCGTAAAAGCGGCTCCGTGCCGGAGGGACGAATCAAAATGCGGCCTTTCGTCCCGAGTTTCGCCTCGGCACGACCCAGGGCGGCGACGATGGCAGAATTTTGCTGCCAGGACGCCCCATGTTCTACGGTAATATTATGAAGGATCTGGGGCAGCGGCTTGACAATGGAAGACAGTTCCTTCAGGGTCTTTTTGGTCTCTGTCATGATCCTTAACACCATCAGTGAGGATAAAATCCCGTCGCCGGTAGGGTTATACCGGGAGAGGATCAAATGCCCGGACTGTTCGCCGCCAAGGACGGCGCCGCTTTGATCCATCTCTACCATGACGTTTTTATCCCCCACTGACGTTACCGATAGTTCAATATCCAGCTCACCCATGGCCAGTTTGAGGGCGAGATTGCTCATCACGGTGACCACAAGCCGGTTTTCGGCGAGTTCGCCGTTTTCCTTCAAATACTTGGCGATTAAGGCCATGATCATATCGCCGTCAACAATTTGCCCCTGATGATCCGCCATGATCAGGCGGTCGCCGTCGCCATCGTAGGCGATGCCAAGATCGGCGCCGCTTGCTTTAACCTTTGCCGCCATGGCGCTTGGTTTGGTGGAGCCGCAGCCGTCATTGATATTAACGCCGTCATAATCATGAAAGAGATCGATCACCGTAGCGCCCAAATCCCTCAAAAGTGCCGGGGCGTAATCCGAGGTGGCGCCGTTGGCCGTATCCACCACGATCTTCAGACCGGAAAGAGACAGGGGAAAGAACTTTTTCAAGCGGTCGATATACACTTCACCGCCATGAGGATAAGGAACCACTTTCCCGATCCGCTCCTTTTGCGCCAAGGGCGGATAATGGGACGCGGTGATCATCGTCTCTATGGCCGTTTCCTTTTCATCGGCGAATTTTCTGCCGTCCGCGCCGAAAATCTTAATACCATTATCGTAAAAAGGGTTATGGGAGGCGGAAATCACCACGCCGGCATCGGCTTTTTCTTCCCGCACCAGGGCGGAGACGGCCGGCGTGGGGATGATGCCCAAAGACAGCAGAAGACCCCCTTGGGCGCATACCCCTGCGGCCAAAGCGCCTTCCAGCATATCACCGGAAAGCCGGGTATCTTTTCCCACAAGGATCACAGGGCGTTCCTCTTTCCCCGCCGCCTGCTTTTCCCTTTGCAGAAGGGTGGTGAGGGCTCTACCGATGGCAAAGGCGAGATCCGGCGTGAGTTTTACGTTGGCTTCCCCGCGGACGCCATCGGTTCCAAATTGTTTGCTCATTGTTTTCTCTCCATTGTATTCATCGTATTCATCGTATTCATTGTATTCATTTTAAACGTTTTATAGCTTTAAAAAGGGAAAGGAATGGGTTTTGTTACCGCCAGCCACACCAAAATAGCCAAAACGAGGGCGATCAGTAGGTATAACAAATTTCCTCTGCGGAGAAACTTCTTGAATTGCTCCATCATGACGATCCCCTCCTCTTTATGACCTGTCTTTGTTTCTTCTTCTGCTCCCCGGCAAAAAACCTGCGCATGAGCTCTTCCGCTGTTTCCAGGGAGATACACCGCTGGAGCTTGCCGAACCTGGACGCGGAGATGCGTCCCGTCTCTTCCGAAACCACCAAGGCGAGGCTGTCGGAAACTTCGGAAATACCCTGGGCGGCCCGGTGCCGGGTACCGAGGGCGGGATCAATGGCGGGATTCGTTGATAACGGCATAATGCAGCCGGCGGCGGCCACGCGGTTTTTGCGGATGATCACTGCGCCATCGTGGAGGGGCGCGTTTTTAAAGAAGAGATTCTGTAACAGTTCGTGGCTCACCGTGGCTTCCACCGACGTGCCTGTTTCAATGTATTCCC